>NZ_QRWO01000017.1:0-57608 GCF_003459655.1 Collinsella sp. AF19-1LB | reverse complement strand
AGACGCTCAAGCAGGAATACCTCGATACATACGAGCGAGGTGAATGACATGATAGGCAAGAGCTATGCAAAGATAGCGATTGTTGGCTCTGTACTTTGTCTTGCAATGGTTCTATGTGCATCATTTGCGAGGTATAGGTCCGAGCAATCGTTTATCGATGGCGCTGAGAACGGTTTTGGCATAGACGGGATGTATGTCAACGATGGCGCGACCAGGCCGTCTATGGCGATTCTTGCAGGCGAAGACATGGAATGGCAAATCTGTAATGGCGATGGCTCTTGTCTGAGTGGTCGTTTGGCCGCAACGAGCGATCCGAATTCGTTCGATCTTCTCGACGATGATGGAGCGGATTGCGGTTCTGTTCACCTTTCATATGCATCGCGAGACGGGATGGACGGCATTCTCTACGTCTCCCACGAAACTGGCGATTTCAAGATGCGCAGGACTAACCGGGTGCCGGCTTTTATCGAGGAGTGAGAGTTCCCGGCGGCCTGCCGATCAGGCCGCCGGGCTATCGAGCCCCGCATTCATCCGTACACGCACGGATGAATGCGGGAAGTGTCCGGATAAAGTTGATAATCAAGGAAACAAAGCCGTTCTGCCTGGGACGGCTTTGGCCTGGACTTTAACTACAACATCGCAATCGACACTTATCAGCTCGCGCAACGCGCATGGCCAAATCTCGGACGCTGGTGCATGGAGGACCTTCGAGATTTACTGGACATCCAAAACGACGACGCACACCGCGTGCTCGCCGACAGCGAAGACGAGATGGCTGTCTACAATGCGATCAGAAACGGTGTGAAGTCCGGAGAGCTTTCTGTGGAACCGCCGCGCCGTCGCGCGAGCCGACCGGGCAACCCGGGCAATCTGGTCCCGGCTCTCCCGGTCGTATTCCTACGATATCGCCCCTAGATCACCAATGTGTCAGATAAAGAATGAGGCAATGGCTATGATCACGCCTACGGCAGATGCAACGACTGCGCCTTTTTTCCTCTCCTTTAGTCCGACGAATAGGGTTGCCGTAAAGTAAAGGGCGGAAATGCAGGCTATGGCAAGCGAAACGAGTTCCTTGGGCGGTTTCAGCAAGAGGTCGCTAGCAAAGAGTAATGCAAGCAGGGCAAAGCCGATTGTGGTCAAGTATCTCGATTGATTTTGCGACAACATGGCAACTTCCTTTCAGAACATGCAAGTGAAAAGTCGGTACGATGTCATTGCGGTTGCAAAAAAGCCGCCGCTAGGACCGGTTGTCACGAGACCGGCGATAACTTCAGCGGTGCCAGCAAGCTAGAGATCGCGCAGGCAAGCCTCCTCCTTCGTGTTCAGCGTGACCTTGTGAGGGACGGTGCGGTTATTTGCAGATCCGTGAGAATCGCACCACGCCTTGGAATATGAATCCGTGCAGCGCCCGCGCTCAAAAAAAGGGATATATCGTACTTTTCGTCGTAGTTGTCTCCGACGTAGATCTCGCTGCTCTCGGCGGGAGATCCCTCGTCGGCATGGGCTGCCGCAACGGGCACAAATGGTGTCATGACAAGGGAGAGGCAAAGAGCTGCTGAGACGATGGAGGGCAGGCATTTCTTCATGGCTGGCTCCTTAATCTGGCCTTTGATAGTTACTTGATGTCGCCTCCTTCCGCTTTATATCCGTTGTATTTGGCGTATTTCTTTAATAAGGCAAGAGGTTCTTCCTCTCCTTCGGATAAGCCGATGATGTTTCCTTGATCATCCAGTATGAATACGGACGGAATATGCTCAAGTTCATATTCGTCATACACGGTATTATCTTAATCTATGTATATGGGAAAGTCTCCTTCATGGACCGAGGCTTCGTTTTGAAACGGGATACCGCTTCGATTCGTTCCGGACGCGGATGTGGACGTAACTGGTCTCGGTGCCAAGTGCGATTTCAGTGACGTATATGACTAAACGGGAATGTTTGAGCAGTGCCGGAGTCTTCATCTGGATTGTTCCGACTGAAACGTCAGCCCGAATACACTGCATGGCAACTCCAACAAGAATGCCCCCGGCGTAATCCTTCCCAAGGCACGGCAATAGCCAAGTTCAAGTGAACGCATAAAGGTGGCTCCCGATGGTTCGGAAGCCACCTTCACAATTTAACCGATGGAAAAATCGATTGCTAATTCAATTTGACCCAGATGGCTGGGCGAACTCCGAGAGTCGAATCCTGCGTGCTGCCGAGGTCGCCGCAGGAGATGCCACCTTCTTCGTCAATGTAACTAGTCAAGGGTTGACCGGCGTAGTAGGCCCCATATGAATCGTCTTCGCATTTCTCTATATCGGAAGCCCACCATGCCTCGGGGACGTCCGTGCCGGCTAGAGTCGCGTACATATTATCCTCGCTAAGGTAATCGCTCCAGGAGTCTAGAATCGTTACGTCGCCTGCTAAAATCCCGCGCTCGGCATCGTTGAAGGCGTATTCTATGAAGGGTCCGTTCAGATACCTATACAGCGAGCTTGACTTGAAGTCCCATACGTCTCCATTCTCGTTGAATTCCATCTCATCGATGCAATGCTCGGTCATGAGGAGAGCCCTGTCGCCCTCCTTGTGGAGGACTATCCATTCAATCGGTTGGCCCTCGATATCCTTTCCTGTATAAGCCGAGAGCTCGCCCGAATATGTTCCCAGTTCGACGGTCTGCTCAATCGCGACGCTTTCGATTTTCTCCTGCTCCGCCTTCATGTCCGCCCTTGCTTCGAGCATGGACGGCAGGGGCGAGATGGCGACCATGACGGCAAGCAGGACGATGCCCGCGACAGCCGCGACGGCTATTTTCTTCCTCCTTTTGGAGAGGTTCGCAATCTTCGCGCCGGCCTCTCTTGCCTTCTCGCCCGAGTCCCCGTATCCCTGCTCGGCCAGCCTCTCGAGGCTTTCCTTTGCGGCCTCAGCTTCCTTCCTGTTGCCCTTCTCGAGTATCGCGACGCTCGTCTTGTAGACCCTGTCCCTTCTGGATTCATCCAGGAACGCGGCATCTTCCAGATCCGCCAGTTTCTCGCGCACGGCGCCGCAGTTCCAGCAGGTTCCGCGCTTGAGGTTCACCGCCCCGCAGCCGCACTGCCACCATCCCTCGTGCTCGGAATGGACACCCGAGCATTTGCAGGCATCGGCGCCCATCTCGGAGAGCAGGACATCGCGTTCCGACTCCTCGATTCCGTTGAGCGCGAGTGGCGCGGGGTTATCGATGTCGACCGGGTCGTCGAAGGACGTCTCGCAGTCCGCTCGGGTCACAACGGCACGCGAGCCGGTGATAACAGACAGCTTGATTCTCACCGCCTTGGGCCTGAGCACCTCGCCGGCGGGCAGGTCGGCATCTAGGAGCGAGAAGTCGACGTTCTCCGTCTCCCCTCCCTCGCCCTCGAGCCCGACCGTGAACTCTATGCGGCTGATGGGTTTCGTCGATACGTTGACGATCTTTGTCTGGAGGAAGCAAGCTCCCGTCTCGGTGTCCCTGGAGACCTGGACGGCCAGTACCCTGACGGGGCAGAGTTCCTGCCAGGAGGGGTTGGCGTCGCGGTAGACGATCTTGTACTTTGACATGTCTACACCTCGGGCAGGGCGTCTTCATCCGTTTTTGCGCTGGGCGCCGGCGCAGCTCGGTCTGGCAGTGCGCAGACGATCAGGCCGACCATGAGCGCCGTGCCGAAAAGGCCGATGAACCAGAGGATTCCCGCGTCATTGGTGTAATGCCCCTTGGCCCTGGCAATCTTAACGAGCTCCGCCACGCCGCAGATGTTGGCGGCGATCGCCAGGAGAGGCAGGAAGAAGATTATCAGCTCCATAGTTCTCATTTTCGGTCCTTTCTTCTCGGCCGCCAGCTTCGACACCGGCGGTCATCCGTCACTTCCGATAACACCAATTCTACTGTCCTCACCTGCGAATTTGTTGAGCAACAAATTCGATTGAGTGAGCGGTTGATTGCGCCGCGAAGGCGTTTAGTTAATTACGTTTGCCGCTGCGGCAAGACCGATGCAGAAATCTGAAATAGCCCTACGCTCGGCGATGTATCTACAAACCCTGAGCGAAGGGAGCCGCAAATGCATGCAGCGGCAATTAACCTTCGGGGGGGGGTATCTCCTAGGAGAACCCGCCTCCAAGGCCAATCTATCATCGAGTACGTCCTGATCATCGCCATCATCGGCCTGGTGATCGTGTTCGCGGGACCCGGCGTGGCGGGGGCCATCCGCAACCAGTTCAACCTGGTCGGCAACACGGTGAGCAATGGGACGACCGGCGGGGTCGAGGGCGGCGCAACCGGCGGCGGCTCTGCGGGAGCCGATTCCGCGACCGTCCAGGCGGCTGTCGCCAAGGACGCGAAGGACTGGACGCTCGACGAGCAGGAGGCCGTGGCCGAGGACATCGCCGCCAAGGGCGAGGCGTCGCCGGCGTACGCAAAGGCGAAGGCCGCGATGGACGCGGGGACGAAGTTCTCGATGAAGTTGACGAACGGCAAGACGCTCGAGTATCGCATCATCGGTATCAACCACGATGACCTCGGGGACGGCTCCGGTAAGGCTGGGCTCACGTTCGAGGTAACCAACACTGCCATGGACGAGCAGCGAATGAACGCCACGAGCACCAATGCCGGCGGCTGGGAGAAATCGGAGATCCGCGGCCGCCTCAATTCCGGTGACCTCTGGTCGCTCCTACCGATCGAACTCCAGTCCAAGGCGAAGGCCGTCACGAAGATGACCGATAACAAGGGTGGTGGCAGTGCCAGCGCCCCATCGGCCACGACCGATAAAGTCTTCCTGCTCTCGATGACCGAGATCTACGGAGACCGCCAGACCGACGGTACCCAGTACGAGTACTACAAATCCAAGGGCGTGACGTACTCGAACCATTCAGGGGTGTCGTCGAGCTTTTATCACTGGACGCGCTCCGTGGATCCGAGCGGCTCCGCGTACTTCCGCTGTATCTATAGCAACGGTAACTATAACGACTACGGCGCGACGTACTCGTATTGCATATGCCTCGCCTGGTGTTTTTAACCTGTCTTCTAGCTTGTCTTCTAGTTTGTCTAGTGAAAGGCCCGTGCAATCCTGCGCGGGCCTTTCTTTTGGCGATTACTTGAACAATTTGAGGTTCATGGTACAAAGGTAGTCGGTTCGAGGAAAAAGGGGTCGTACTGCGCCTCTCAGAGCGCCTGCCGCACTTCACCTCTATTACCTCTGCGGCGCCCTCGTATAGGGCCCATCCCGCTTGCCGTTTCGTTGCAACCGCTCACTTGTCCACCGGTCAAGTGAACTACTGGAATAAATACAGCGACACGCTTGTCCGTTACAGTCGCTATATCTGTGTAAATCGCCGCGATAAATACAGCCCGTACTCGGCTGTATACCAGCTACGCGTATGTAGATTCATATCGCGTTAATAAATCGGCTCAAGCGCGTGCAAAACGCGCAAGTAGCCGCAAAAGGCGATTATCGCGTAGGTAGATTTTTGGCACCCTGTTGCTTACTGAAAATTAAGCAATTGCTTAAAACAAAAAAGGTCAGGCACTAAGTGCCTGACCTGCAAACTTCTGGTCGGGACGACTGGATTCGAACCAGCGACCCCTTGACCCCCAGACCCCTATTTTCGGCTCTACCTGTGGTTTTTTTATTATAGCACGCGCAAATAGCGCATGTAAGCTGTTTCCGCATATGTAAATTATCGCAGGTAAACACAGGTTTCTACATCTCGTTATAATTCGACTTACAAACTCATAGCGCAGTCGGTGATTCTCTGGTGACTCCGGAGGCTCCGGAATCACCGACTTTTGAGTTTCCGCAGGTAGATATTCCTATCTGGAATCACGAAGTGTTTTGGGAGCAAAATGGGTAGCGAAAAAGAGAGCAATAAGACTTTACGCATATGTGGAAGCGGGTCGGTCAGGAAGAACAAGGGGAGGTGGCAGGCCGTCGTTAGCCTCATCGACGAGGAGACGGGGGGACGCACGCAGAGGACGAGGAACACGGGCATCGCATGCCTCAGCGATAGCACCCGCGGCAAGAAGGCCGCTCTGGATGCCTTGGCGGAGTTCAGGGACGAGATCGCGGCGGAGCTCGCCGAGGCCGAGGGCTTGAGGGTCGCAGCCGAGGAGCGGCAGGCGCAGCTCGAGGCGGACGAGTACGCGCTTCTCCCCTTGGGGGTCGCGCTCGAGAAATTCATCGACTTCTGCCTGCAGATGAACCGAATCACCCCGACCACGCGCGATGACTACCATTTCAGCGCCCTGCACATCGAGCGCGACGAGCTGGGGGCGATTCCCGTGAACGAGGTCACGACCGACGACATCAACGCATGGTCTGCGCGGAGGATCGCGCTCGGTTGCGCCCCCGATACGCTCAACAAGGCGTTTAAATTGGGAAAGCGCCTCTATACGGTGCTTGTCAAGAGAAGCAACGACACCATTGGCAAGAACCCGTTCGACGGTGCCTTGGCCCCGCGCATCATCGGACGGCCGCGCAACGCGCTCAGGTCGGACCTCGTGCCGAAACTCAACTCCATCTGCTCCATGATGCCCGACTCGCGCTTCAAGCGGGCGGTCGTGCTCGCCCTGCACACCGGCATGCGCATCGGCGAGGTCTGCGGGCTTCGGTGGTGCGACGTGGATTTCGAGGCGGGGCTGATCTCGGTCAGGCACTCGGTGGCGTATGCGAAGGGGATGGGCTCGTTCATCAAGGACACCAAGACCCATGATTGCAGGGCCATCCCCATCGACCCGGTGGGTCTTCTCCCCTTCTTGAAGGAGATTCACGGCATAGACCTCGATAAGCTGCGCTCGCGCGGTCTGGCGGGCTCGACCGAAATCGGGGACTGCTATATCCTGTCTGAGCCGGGCGCGTCCTTCGCGACGACCAGCTACGTGCGCCGCGCGTTCAAGACGTTCTCGGAGACCAACGGACTCATGGGCACCAACGACGAGCTGATTACGTTCCATGGCCTTCGCCATACGTTCGCAACGCAGTGGATCCGCCAGGGCGGCGATATCAAGGCGCTCCAATCAATCCTAGGGCACAAGGACGCCATGGTGACGCTCAACGTCTACGCCGACATCGAGCCGATCTCCAAAATCCATAACATGCTGCGCGTCTCGCCATGCCTTTGGCGCGGCTACCTCGGGCTTCGGGTCGATCCGGGTCCCATGTTCCAACAGCGCATCCAGGAGGCCGTCGAGACGCTCCAGGCGTTCGGGTACGGCATCACTGAGCCGGACGACCGCAATATCGTCATCCGCGACGTGAAGACAATCAGCCGGCTCTACCCCACCGAGTACGCGGCGGTGCTGGGAGCCATCCCTGCCGAGGCCACAGTGATTTGATGAGGGCGCCGGCGGCGGCACTGCCGCGGGCAGGTATCTAGCGGAGGGGCAGCGCTGCCGAATGGCAGGGAAACCCCTCCGTTTTCAGTTTGGAATCAGCTGTCGGAATCGGGCGATGCGTCTGCACTGTCGGCATAGCGGAACTCGACTTGGACGCCCATGCGCTCCAGCTCGCGGGCGATGGCGCGGGAGGTTGCATTTGCCTGACCGTAGGGGCCTGCGTCCCGCCCGCACTCGTCATAGGCGGCTTGATCCCTAAAGTAGGTTATCGGCACAACAATCGGGCTTTCGGCAAATACCTCGGCGTGCTTCTCGATTACGGAGCGGGCGTATGCCACCTGCTGAGCCTGGATATCGGCGGCACGGTCGAGGTATTCCCATGCGGCATCGGAGATGCGGTATCTCGTCTGGCGAGGGTTCTCCCAGTTCTTGATTGTTTTCACGTTGGCGTTGAGGGCATCCGCCACGTCCTGCTGGGTGAGTCCCAGCATTTCGCGGCGGGCCCTGAAATCGGCTTTTCCCCTCGCCATCCTATTCGCCTGCCTCGGTCGAGTTCAGATGGACGGTCTCGGTAACCTCCCCCGCGCCCTGGTTGACGGGAATTGGCGGAATCCACTTGACCACCAGCTCGTCACCAAACTTGCCGTCCTTGCGGCCCTTGCGCTTTCCAGTCCAGAAGCTCTGCCAATGGGCTCGGCGAACGTGAGGCGCCACGGTGCGCTCTCCTGTCCTCTGATGCGGAGTGTATCTGACTCGGCGTGCCGCGCCGATGGCGCTGCCAATCTTGGCTCCGAGCATACGGACGGTCTCGGTGTTCGTGCGCCTGCCGGCTTTCTGCCCCCTTGGGGTTTTCGGCGGCGTGTAGACAATCTCCGCGCCGTTCTCGGCAGAAAGTACGAAAAGTAGAAGGTTGAGCGAGGCCGTGGCGCAATAGCGCAGGCATGCCAGCTCCTCGGGGTCGGAGAGTCTGTTTCTGGACATCGCCCCTCCCGTCAGCTCGTCGAGCACATCGTCGATGTCGGCGATGTGCGCCAGGCACGTCTCGAGCGTAGCACCGTCCTCGATTACCAAGGACATGCGCGACCGCGCTCCATCGTCCATGAGGTAGACGAACGTCATGCCGAGTTCTCCCATGAGGTCGCGGTCCAAGTAGGCGAAAAAGCCATCTGCCCAGCGCTTGGTGGTCTGGCAGCTCACCGGCACATGTGCATCGACATAGATAATCGGATACGGCATGCGATGAAGCAGCTCTACCGGCAGGTCTCCGTCTAGTTCCTGCTCGACCAGCGTGTCGGACACTGTGCGGTCAATCTTGTAGACCTGCCTGCATGCGTGCCACCTCGCAATCCATGGGAGGTCATCGGACATGACCCATCGACCGTCAACGGTCGATGCCGTGTCGGTCAGGTCAATCGGCATCCCTGTCCTTGCGGAGCATGCGTCGAGCATATCGAGTGCCATCTCTAGACAGTTCCTATCGCCTGAGTTCATCTGGGGATACGGGGCGACCAGTTTGGGCAGATGGGGGTAGAGACCGGTCAGGCGGTCGTATTCCTTCGATGCGCGGGAAAGCGGATAACGTTTTGCCATGGGCTAGTCCTTTCTCAGTGTCGGGCGCGGTCCGTTTTTTGCGGTCGCGCCCGTTGCAAAATGTTCTAGCTGAGCGTTAGCACTCGGCGGCGAAGAGCTTGTAGATAATCTGGTCGAACTCGTCGTCACTCTGCCAGTCCTGCCACCACTCGCTGCGTCCGGCTTCGAGTACCTCCTTGAGCCCATCGGCGGTCTTTATGCCGTAATCGAAGAAGGCTGCGGGGAGCCAGAGGTTGGAGCCGTTGTCGGTGTACGCGCTGAAATCGCCCCACGCGGAATGCTCGAAGCGGTAGAGCCGGTAGCATTTGCCGTCGAATTCGACATCATCGACCCACTTGCACTCGCCGGTGATGTAGCTCGGGAGCTGGCAATTGCAATGGTCGGCCTTGTCAGCGAACTCGCGTAGCTCGGGCATGCGGTCGAGCGGGTCCACAATCTCGATGGTGTCCTCGCCGATAACATCCCCATCCTCATCAAGCAAGGTCTCACAGACCTCAAAGACGTTGCGAACGATGCCCCGCTCGCAGACCTCGACCTTGCCCGTGTCGCGCACGTCCGCGGCATACTCGCGGACGGTACGCAGCGCCTCGACACGCCCAGCGCCCTCGTACCAGGTGTCAGAGTCACAAAGTGGATTCACGTCGGTGTCCTTGCCGTTACCCTCGTAGATTGTCTCGCGACTGCTGACGGTGTACATCTTCTCGTCGGCGGTTTGATTGATTTCAGCCATTATTCTCCCCTAGTTCGGTTTGCGGGTCAGACCCGCGTGTTGTTGCTAATAAGTATACCCCCAAAGGGGGTACATTGCAAGGGGAAGTTCGAGCTTCGGTGGACTTTATCCTGCTGTAATTGCTGGGTGAATCCGTAGTTTCCGAGGCGATCTATCAGGGAGAATGAGAAGAATAGGGAAAACAAAAATAAGAAAAAGAAGAAGGATGAAGAGAACTTTTGAAATCTTGGTCTAACAGAGCCAATCAACTTGTCATTATTCTTGTCCTCGACCGAGTAACCCCCGAAGCCTTACCATCGTCTCTCTAACCTTGGAGAGACGTTTAGAGAGACGGTCTGTCCTCCCCACCCGCCGGCCCCAAAATAAAGCGGACCCCCGCCGGGACCCGCTTCATCGAAAGTTATTTAGAACGGGATTTCCTCCTCATGTTCACCCTCAAGGTTATTTTCCTTGTTTTCTTCGAGCGCCGACTCAGCCGCCCGCGCCATATCGTCCAAACATTCCTCCGGCTCGGGTAGGCGAGATAAATCGATGACGCACCTGAGTCTCTCGCAAGTCTCGATGATGTGCTCTTTGGAATACCTCGCAGTATCGATCTCGCCCTCGTAGGGATCCATGTAGCCGTGGAGCCAGACAACCAAATCACGGTTCTCGGCTTCATTCTCGCCGAAATCGATGAGTTCATCAACGGACATGTCGGCACGGTCCCGCGAATCATCCTTTCCCGCAAGTTCCCAGCCGAGCTGCAGGGCGCACTTCTCGTGCAGGCTGAGGTCGTCCATCCCAATCTCCTTGAGATTAAGCGGGTTCGACCACTTGCGATACGGTAGGGCATCGTACTGGAGAGCAACGTTGATGTATCCGAGTGGCTCGAAGATCTCGCGGAGGTCGCAGTACTGGAAGAGAACATCGCAATCGATGTCGGGGTCGCTCATGATCGCCGCCGCGAGCAGGTTCGCGTCCTCGGCGGTACCGATTTCATTGAGTGGGAGCCACTCGAAAGGCGCAAAGCGACCGAGGTATTTCCATCCGCAGAGGCGCAGGGATTTCGGTTCGACCCCTTCGCGTTCCGCCTCGCGTGCGAGTTCGTCAGCGAGCTGTGCGGGTGCCAGCGGAAGGCGAATCTCGGCACCGACGCTCGGGTCTTTGCGATAGGTCTCGAAGGACGCGCCTTCGAGGGCGGTGACCCAGATGACAATTGCGGATTGGTCGGTCTTCTCGTTCTGCTCCATTTGGCTTAACCTCTTCCTTGGAAGTTCCGTTCGGTAAAAGTCTATCGCTGTCGCATCTGGTCGTCTAGATCTCGGGGAGAGAAAGATGGGAAAAATAAGCCAAGGTGAGTTCCTCGGGCGGCTGCGCGACCGCAACTCGCACTACGCCGCCAGCGAGTTCGAGGTTGTCGGCGAATACGCCGGTATCGGTACTCCCCTCCCATGTCGCTGCCTTGTGTGCGGCAACGTATGGGACGGCAACCCCGACTCGATGCTGCGCCGGAACGCGCGATGCCCCAAATGCGGCCGGGCAGCTGCGGGCAAGTCATCGGGGAAATCGAGGATGTTGACGCATGAGGCATTTGCCGAGCGGGCGGCGGCCTGCTGCCCTGATATCGAAATCACAGGCAGGTATGCGGGAGCCAACACGAGGCTGACCGTCCGTTGCCGCAGGTGCGGCTATGAATGGGATGCCTTTCCGGCTACCGTGTTGCGGTCCTGTTCGTGTCCATGCTGTACGAATAGGGTGGCGGTGACGGGCATCAACGACTTGGCGACCACGCATCCCCAAATCGCGGCGGAATGGAATCACGAGCGCAATGGGGAACTGGAACCCACCGATGTCGTTGCGGGTTCATCCAAAAGGGTCTGGTGGCGATGTCACGAGGGCCATGAGTGGCAGGCGATCATTTATCGGAGGAAGGCGGGCAGCGGCAACTGCCCCGTATGCGGAAAGTAAAAGGGAGGGTCCAAGCCCTCCCCTTTTGGTATCTATAGGCCGTAGACCTCGACCATGGCCTTGCCGATGCGGTGCGGGATGCCCGTAACGAGGGCGTTGCCCATGCAGAAGGCGCGGTGGCCGTCGGTCATGCCGGTGTCGGTCCAGCCCTTGGGGAACCCCTGTAGCTGGTCGAGCTCGTCCGGCACCAGGCGGCGGAAGCGGCCGTCGGAGCACTCTATGACGTGCTTGAAGCGGCTCGCGCCGGTGCCGCCCTCGCCGGTGAGGATCGTGCGGCTCGGCTTCTCGGTGGAATCGGGGAAGCTCATGGCACCCTCGGAGTAGGTGTAGGTGAAGCCCGTCTTCTTGTTGGTGCGCTCCTCGCGCTTGGCTCCCTTGAGATAGCGCCAGTCGGGCAGCTTCTCCTCGGCGATGTAGAACTGCTCGGGTACGTCCGATTCGTCCACCAGCACGTCACCCAGCACGCGGCGCTCGCCGCGGTAGTCCTCGGCGAAGTCGCAGGTGAGGACATGGCATCCCTGCATCACGCCGGCGTTCTTGAACTGCGAGACCTTCTGGCCGACGCCGAAGCGTGTCGAGTTCTCGTAGGGGTCGGGCAGGACATCGAGTTCGGCCATCTCGTCGGGGTAGACGGCGGGGAACGCTTTGGCCATGACGCCGCATTGCATGCGACCGGCCATGTCGGTATCGACGGCATCCTTCTCGCAGAAGATGTAGACGCGCTTTCGGCGCTGCGGGAAGCCGTACTCGGCGGAGTTGACCACGCGCCACTCGACCGTGTAGCCGAGGTCGGCGAGGCAGCTCAGGATGATGGCGAAGTCGCGCCCGCGCTGGGATGCGGGGGACTTGAGCAGGCGGTCGACGTTCTCGAATAGGCCGAAGCGGGGCTTCTTCATCTCGAGGAAGTGGTAGATGTCCCACCACAGGACGCCCTTCTTGCCCTCGATGCCGTGGGCTTGGTTGAGGGGACGAGCCACGGAGTAGTCCTGGCACGGAAAGCCGCCGACGACCATATCGACGTCGGGAATCTTGGTCTCCCCCGCCTCGGCCTTCTCCAAAACTCTGTTGATGTCCTCGTTCACCACGGAGCCCTCGCCAAAGCGCTCGGCGTAGCAGCGGGCGGCGAACTGGCGGGACTCGGTTCCAGGTGGCTCCCACTGATTCGCCCAGATGGTGGTAAAGGGACCGGCGGGCTTCATGTAGAACCCGGGATGGTACGGGTCCGCGTAGCCTTCTAGGCCCAGACGGAACCCGCCGACGCCCGCGAAGAGCTCGGCAATCTTGATCTCAGACACGTTTCTCCAATCGCTGCTGTGTCCATTCTTGCGTGATTGATGATAATCGATCTCGCGGACAAGGTAAAGATCGGAAGTGAAATTTGCGTCGGCTGGCGGGTTGCCTTAACTTTCCAACTTTCCACTTAACTTAACACTTGAGCTGGAAAGCTGGAAAGTTGGGTGGAAAGCTGGAAAGATGGGTGGGGAAGCTGAAAAGTTAGATAGAAGGCTCGCGACCGAATTGCTCGGCCAACTCCTTTCCTTTAATCCAGACGTTCTGGCGGTACATGTGAACTCTGTTAACCGTCAGGGGCTTATCGTTCGCGTCGGTGCCGGTTCCTCGGACGAACAGGACGCCGTCGCGGCTCTTCGGCCAGTTGGGCGCCGTCATGGGTATCCCCGTCTTGGGCGTCACGCGCGGCGTACCGTCCTTTTTCAGGACGGGCGCATCTACTAGACCATCGCGGAATATGAGGCCGCGCATGCCGTCCCAGAGCGCCCTGGCGGCATCGAGGTATGTCCCGAGCCAAAGGGTGTTGAATCCAATGAAACGGCACTGATGCAGCGGACAGTTGCGGTATCGTTCCTCGAGAACGGCCACGACCATGGTGGAGTCGATGAAGGGAACCGCGAACGAGGAATCCTCAAACTCCACCGATGGGTCGCACAGCTCATCGAAGTCGATTGAGGGGGTCAGTTTCATATCCTCAGTCCTGCCGCCTGTGGGTGTCAGCGTCATCGTCTTGAAGACGATTCCGGCCTTGGCGAAAAGCGGGACCTGCGAGATCTTGCCAGCATGACCTGTGAAGAGCCTGACTACTACCTGCTCGGCGAGGGACTTGTTTTCGCGGCCAGATTTCGTCTTAATCGGCAGGTTGAACGGTGCGGCGAGTTCTTCCAGCGTCTGACCGGCGCAGGCATCGGAGATACCGTGCAGGTGCGCCTTGAGTTCACTCATCGAGGACAGGCCGCCTTGGTCGGGAATCATGTGCAGGCCGTCATCTAGGCGCTCACGTGCCATCTGGGTGACGAGGGATGCCTTCAGGCGGAACCTCGGCCTGTTTGGCCACTTCGGCGAGGTGTCGAGGTAGAGCAGCTGGGGGTTGATGAGCGTAGAGAGGTTCGGCATCTCGGTATCGACATCGCCCTTGAGGGCGGTGCGGACGAACTCTCGCACGGTCGTCCAGTCCGCCTCCAGGCGGCATCGGTCTACCTCGCGCCACGTGTGGAGGTCGTAGCCCTTGAACTCGAAGCCCGCGTACTCGACTTTCACTCCCCTGCCGGGACGAACGTAGAGGTAGTAGACGACGAGCAGGCGCTCGGCCTTGTGCCAGAAGGCGGAGGTAGAGAAGCTCTCCGTTACGATGCCCTCAGGCGCCACGGCGGTGATGGACATGGGTTCCTTCGCGCACCAGCCGCCACGGGCGCCCTCTTTTAGACCCGTGGCTTTTACCTCCCATGGTTGCCCGTCGATGACGATATCGGGACGGCGATCGGAGTCTGCAGGATAGCCAAGCACCGACTGCTCGATGACTGCACCGATGCGTCCCTTGTTGCGGGATGCCGCCGATGCGGTGAGAACGCCGGCGGTATCGACCTCGGCCACGGTATGGCCGATGATGGCGCCGAAGCGCTTACGGATCTCCTGTTCAGTGAAGCTGTGGTTTCCCTTGGCCATGCTCTCCCCTTCTGTCTCCCTTACGACCAAGGATAGCGATCATTCTGGTTTATGGGAGGTATTGCGGGGCGCGGTCCGCTCGGCGGTACGGGCGGGGGCGATGTTATGGGATGGCTGAAGCTATTTCCCGCTGCCGGAAAGCAATCTTGAATAATAACAAGGCGCTTGGCTCGGCAGGGAGCCTTTGCGTGGCTCACCTGCCGTTTTGCTTGGGTGTGTAGGCTAGACGCTCGGTAGGTTTGTAGTTAGGTAGCTATGTAGGCGTGTAACTGTGTAGTTCGGTAGCCGTGAGGATGGGTAGTGCAGTAGCGGGCTACTTGCAGGGTCCCTGCGGGGCGCTTGCCGCGGGGGTGTCGTTGTCGGGGTCGTGGACAACATACCAGCTATCTTTGTAATGGCAGATGTCTCGACAGGTGCCGTCCCCCATCACCACGCGCCAAGACTCAGATTGATGTTTCGGACCGAGCGCCCACGAGCGGGGGCTGTAGGACTCGATGCGGTTAAATGGGTAAATCTTGCCGTCATACCATTTGATCCCCCAGGGAGCATATTCGCCGTCTGGGCGGCATTCGACCAAGGCGGTGACCAAGCGGATGGATTTCTCGCTCTCCCCCACGATGATACTCCCTTCAAATGGCTAGCGAACGCATGTTCTATTGTAGCGCAGGGAAAGCAACCGGGCCACCGTAGATGAATTGCCGCTGCGGTTCCCTTACACTCGACTGCTCGAATTGAAATATCCCTTCCAGCGCATCACGCGATTATTTCAATTCAGATGCACTAGGTGTTATCACTCCGAGTGCATGGACAACAAAGTGAGGTGCATAAGTTCGCACGTAATCAAATAGCTATGTAGCTGTGTAGGTAGGTAGCTATGCAGTTGGATGATTATGTAGCTCGGTGGGTATATGGCGATATAGGCTCATATCTTGGTAGTTCTCAAATGCGTCAAGGTATTTCGGGTTTGTGGATGCTATAATATTCTCGCTCTCGTAAGAGGGTTCAGCCCCGGCTGGTAAACCTGACGTTCGATACGGTGTGCGTGACGTATCTAGCGGGCATGGCCGCGATAGAATTTCCCATGAATAGGGGCACGACCCCAAGCGCTCCGATATCTTCGGAGAGAGTGAACTGGCAGGCAGGGAACCGGGATACAGGCTGTCCAGAAGGAGGGGCTTCGCGCCCTCCTTCTTTTTTGCCGTTTCGGTCTAAATCCAGGAAATACTACACGAATATTGCCAATGTGGATCATGGGCGATTCTGCATAGGCGACGGATGCCGCTGCGGCATGAAAGATGGGGTTCCAATTCACCGGGCCATCCTTGTCGAAAAGACAAGGAGGCCACCATGAAAGCGAACAAGAGGGATGTCCGGCGGGTTATCAATCTCGCACGGGGATATGACCGCAACCTGTGCGGCAAGGACTTCCTTATCTGCTACGGTTCGGGAGACGATGCCCGTATGCTCGAGGTGTCGTTTTCCAAGAAGCGCTTTAACCACCTCGTCGGGATCGATATCAACCGATGTAATGTCAAGCCGTGGGTGCTCTATAAGAAGGCACTTGCGGGTACGTTGACGCCCCACGATCTGGGAAGCTCGCTTTCGCAATACTTTCCGTCCAAAATCACGGCCGCTCGCATGATGAACGCGTTTATCAGCACGGCCACCCACGTCAGCGAGGTCAATCCCCTATCGACAAAAGTCAATGCGGATATATGGGTATCGGGCGATACGGCGCAGTTTGCCATAGGCTGCCTGAAGGTGGATGCCCAATACCACAGTTCGTCCTGCTTTGTGCCGAGCAGTTTGCAGCTCCTGAAGCCCGCCGAGGTTGACGAGAAGTCATGCGGTCAAAGGTTGCCGATTACGGCCATGCTCAGCAAAGATGCCTCGGCTAAACGCTACGATACCCTGCTATACGTCGATCGGGGTTTGCTCGAACAGAGCCGGACGAACCTCGGCTTCATTATCCGCAGTTTTGGAAACGCGGACGAACTGAAGAAGGCATACCCGTCCATCATGGATGAGGTCTTGGGGTTGAGTCCGAATGAGGGCATGAGCATCGATGAGCTTGCTGAAGACAAGACCGCACTTGCCAAGGAGCTCAATAAGCTCAATCGGCAGCGCGAACAGTTCAAGGGTGCGCCGCCCTCCCCTGCTGCTGGGAAGAGTAGGTAGCTATGCGTGTGGGCGAGTAGCTCGGTGGGCATGTGGCTGTGTAGCTATGTAGCTATGTAGTTCTGTAGGTACGTAGCTCGGTAACATAGCGGTCGGTGAAAGCTGGGTGAGTTGAGGCATCGATAATAAGGAGAAGAATAATAACAAGCCGCCTTGCTCTCGGGACGTCTGTTGGGACGTCCCGCTTGTTTTGCTAAGAGCTTAGTTAGGAGCTTTATGTGGGACGGCGTAGCTGTGTAGCTTTGTAGTCATGTAGCTCGGTAGTTGCGTAATTCGATAGGCGTATGGTGCAGTTGGATCCGTGGTCTGAGCGGATCTGCGATAGCAACGGGCACCGAAGAATGACATGAAAAAGGGCCGCGCTTGCAGCACGACCCTTAAGACCATTACTTTCTCACCTCGCACCACTCACTAACCAGTACGCTAGGAGAATGCAAGATGCTTTCCCTGTTCGCGACACTCGGTGAGAAACATGTTGATAATGACCTGGTACGGCACGCCCGTACGGGCGGCTTCCGCCTTGAAGTAGTCGATGTTCTCGCCGTCGATATTCATGGTGACGCGGCGGCGGACCTTGCCAATGTAGGGATTCGGAACGCTCTCGGAGAAGTCGACCTCAGCAGGCATCTCCATAATCTCGTCCTTACCATTCATTTCGATACCTCCAATACTGCCGTTCCTCTGTCCTCGTCGATTTTCTCGCCGAGATTATCCTGATGGTCGAGCCGCCGTGTCTCTCGCAGTGGCAGACCGTCAGCACCCGCGATTCCAAGTCCATCCCTATCAGGAAGAACCTCTCCTCGTAGTCTGAATGCCTGGCATCTGGCACAACGCGGGCGTATGGGTCCGAGAACGCATCGGCCGCCGATTCGAAGCTCACTCCGTGCTTCTTCACGTTGACGGCGGCTTTGCGCTCGTCCCACTCGAATTCTATGTATCCATTCTTAATCATACTGACATGATACATATTCGGTACATATAAGTCAAGATCTACTTTATCGGACGAAGTAGATATCGAGCTGCGGGCTTTCTATTTATTTGTGTAGCTCGGTAGGTATGTAGTTGTGTAGCTCGGTAGGTATGTAGCCGCATAGGGCGAAAACCTCACTTTGATATGGGTCGGTAGACGGCTATCTAGCTGGGAGATTGCCGCAGCGGCAAGACTCCTTCGGTTTTTTCGGGGTGCCGGAGACTGGGAACCGTTGTAGGTTCGCGGTCAGGAGGACCCCTTGGGCTTTCGCTATGTAAGCATCTTTTCCGGCGTCGAGGCGGCGACGCTCGCCTGGGAGCCGCTAGGCTGGGAGCCGGTGGCATTCTCGGAAATCGAGCCGTTCCCGTGCGCCGTGCTGGCCGAGAGATGGCCAGACATTCCCAATCTGGGAGACATCACAAAAATCGACTGGAAGGAAGAAATCGATGGAGCTATCGACCTTGTTGTTGGCGGATCCCCGTGTCAATCGTTCTCGGTGGCGGGTAAGCGCGAAGGCCTCAAAGGCGCGTCCGGCCTTATGTTCGAGTACATTCGATGCGTACAGGAACTTCGTCCTCGCTGGTTTCTATGGGAAAACGTCCCAGGAGCGCTCACGAGCGAAGATGGGGGGGCTTTCGGACAGCTGCTCAGGGAAATGGATGAACTCGGGTATAGTCTCGCATGGCGAGTTCTGGACGCGCAATTCTTCGGAGTGGCCCAGCGACGCCGCCGTCTGTTTCTTGTCGGACATCTTGGAGCCGAATCCCCCGCAGAGGTTCTCTTTGAGCCCGACTGCCTGTCAGGGAATCCTCAATCGAGCCGTGAAAAGAGGAAGGAGCTTGCCCGCCGAGCTGGACGCAGCGCTGCGTGCGCAGGCTTCAAGTACAGCGCTGCGCCCCGCGCCAACACAATAGGCTATGCGGAGGAACAGGCGAACACGCTCACGGCTGATTGGCACGCACCGGCAGTCTTGCCTCTGGGTGGCACCGGTCAACATTATATGGCGATGTCACAGTACGGCACGGAGGTCGCAGGATGCCTTACGGCCCGAGGCGATTCGTCACCGTGCGCTGATAGGGGCCAAAACATTGTCTGCATGACGGGCACGCAGGCACACTGCCATATCAGCGATGAAATCACGGGATGCCTTACCGCGCATATGGGCAAGGACGATGCCCCCGTTGTGGTGGACGGCACGAATATTCAGACATATGTCTGCGAGACCGCCCACTCGAGCAGCAACGGCTTGGGGGTCGGCATGTCCGATGTCTTCCCGACCCTCGATACCTCATCCGGTCCCGCCGTCTGGGCTCGCGAAAACAGCTCCCTGCCGCCATTCGGATTTGCGCAGAACGTGCGCAACGAGGTGCGCATCGTCGGCGACGGAACCCTCAGCGGGGCGCTTGCCGCCAGACCCGGCATGAAGCAGACCACTTTCGTATGCACGGGCGGCACCTATCCCATCAATGAGCAAGTCGCAACCCGTGACAAGAAGCTCGGGCGCGGAACGGGTCTTGGAATCGGTGCGGACGGCGACCCCGCCTTCACGCTGCTTGCGAACCATCCGCACATGGTCGCATCCGGCAGCGGGAGCGACCCTATCGCCATGGGCGACCTCAATGCGCATACGGCTATCTGCCGCAATGTCTGCCCGACTCTCAAATGCGGTGGCGATGGCGCGATGGTTGCCTCGGAGGTCGCTGATGAGTATGTTGGGGCTAATCCCATGCTCGTGCGTCGTCTCACCCCGCTCGAGTGCGAACGCCTCCAGGGTTTCCCCGATGGGCATACGCTTATCGGATGGAAGGGCAAGCCCGCCGAGGAATGTCCCGATGGGCCGCGCTACAAGGCCATCGGCAATTCCATGGCGGTTCCCGTCATGAGATGGATTGGCAGGCGTATCGCGGCGGTCGATGAGCATTAGGCATCTCAACGGAACTCAAGCTGAATTCAAAGAGCGCCTTCCGGGGCGCTCTTTTCTTGCCAACAGTCTGCGTGTGAACACGCAGTTCAGTAGGCGTGTAGTTATGTAGCTCGGTAGCTCTGTAGACGCATAGACGCATAGACGAGCTTGCCAAACGATTGTCCAGATGAATGAGGAAAAGAATAAGAAGAATAAGAAAAGTAATCATCTGATATGAGGGAGTCTCTTCGAATGTAATCATTTGGCAGCGGTGTAGCCGAATAGTTCTGTAGTTCCGTAGTCGTGTAACAAGATAGCTCGGTAGACGTGCAGCTACGCAGTGAAGCAAAAAAGAGGAGCCACCATTTCGGCGGCTCCTCCTCTCGAGGGGAAAGGGCTTTGGGTCTAGACCGCTAGGATCTAGAGTGCAGCATGGAGACCACGGCGGCGTGCGATGCCCGCTGCGGCAATCGCGGCTGCGCCCATGCCGGAGATGACGCTCACCTCGAGCGCGGTGGAGTCGCCCGTCTGGGGCAGGGCCTTCTGGTCGGAAGCGGCAGCGGCCTGAGCCTGCTCACCCTGGGCCTGTTTGCCGTTCGCACCCGCAGCCTGGTCGGTTCCGGCTCCACCGGCACCGTTGGCGTTACCGTCCTCGGTGCCGGTCTCGGTGTTACCGCCGGCGATGGTGCCGTTGCCATTCTCGGTCTTGGAAGCCTCGTAGGCATCAGAGAGGTTCTTGTAGTCCTGGGCGGCTGCGGTGTAGTAGGCCTGAGCCTCATCCACGGCGGCGGAAGCGGTGTCGACATCGCCCTGAGCGAGCTTGACGACGGCGGTTGCCTCGATCAACGTGCCATTGGCCTTGTCGGCAGCGGCCTTGAGCTCGGCGAGCTTCTGCTCCGCCTCGTCCTTGCCTGCGGCAGCGGTAGCGGCAGCCACGGCGGCCTTCTGGTAGGCAGTCTCAGCCTCGTCATATGCGAGTTGGGCCGCAGCCAGGTCGGCATCGGCGGCCTCCTTGGCATCCAGCGCCTTCTGCTCGGCGGTGACCGCATCCTCGTAGTCACCCAAGGCCTTTTCGTAGGCGGCCTTCGCGGCGGCACGCTCGCCCTTCTTCACGTCAATCACGGCTACGGCATCCTCGAGGGACTTCTGAGCCTCGACCAAGGCGGTCTTGGCATCGGAAAGCTGACCTTGGAGCTGAGCGGTCTTGTCATGCGCGGCATCGAATTCATCCGCGCCCTGGTCGTAGGCGGCCTGCTTCTCGTCTGCGGTAGCCTTCGCCTGGTCGCGGACGCCGGCGGCATCCTCAACGCCAGGCTTCAAGCCCTGATACTTGGAGGAAGCATCGGCAAAGACCTTGTTCGCCTCGAGCTGAGCCTGATTCAGCTGCTCGAGATTGCCGGCATGGTTCAGGGCATCATCCAGCGCATCGGACGCATCCTTGGCGGCCTTGTCGGCTGCGGCCTTGGCGTCGGTCGCGGCCGCGACGGCCTGCTGTGCGGCCGCCTGATCATCCTTGGCGGTCTTGAGCTGTGCCTCGCAGGTCGGGATGTAGTTGTTCACGATGTCATCGTAGGAGGCCTGCGCGGCATCGACTGCCTTTTGGGCAACATCGACCGCGGCCTGCTTATCACCGAGCGTGGCGGCTTGGGCCTCACGCTCGTCAACAGCGACCTTGATGTCGTTGTAGATGTCCTGTGCCTGCTGGAAGGTGTCACGGGCGGCGTTGACCGCATCCATGAGGGAGGTCAGCTCTTCCTCGGTCGCGGTGCCTGCGACCTGAGCCTGGTAGTAGGCATTTGCGGCTGCGGTATAGGCGGTCTGCTCCTGCTCGAGCTTCTGCTGAGCATTATCGAGGTTCTGGCGATACTGGGGCAGGGAGTCCGCGATGGACTTGATGAGGTCGTACTCGTCCTGGGCTGCAGCGAGAGCGGCCTTCGCGTCTTGGATGTTCTGCTCTGCCTGGGGAACGGTGGCATTTGCGGCATCGAGACGGGTCTGCTCGTTGGCGACGGCCTGCTTGGCCGCCTCGAGCTTGACGTTCGCCTGGTCGAGGGCGGTTTGGGCATCTGCCGCCTTGGACTGGGCGGTATCCTTAGCCTGGGTCAGCTTCTGGATAGCGGCATCGCCCCACTTGCCGAAGGCATCGAGATAGGCGTGGACCTTGCCGTACCAATCGGCCTTCTTGGCCTCCATGTCGGCCTGCGCCGCATCCAACTCGGCCTGCTTCTCATCGAACGTCTTCTGGGCGTCTGCAAGCTCGGCGTTTGCCTGGTCGAGTTCGGACTGGAGGGCATCGAGCTGACTGTGGGCGGCATCCTCGGCCGCCTGGGCATCGGATACCTGCTGCTCGAGGTCGGCAACCTTAGCCTCGGCCTCGTCGACGCCCTGCTGGGCCTTCTCGACGGCCTTCTTCGCGGTATGGACCGCTGCCTTGGCGTCGGTCCATACCTGCTTGGTGGTCTCGATCTTCTCGAACGCGCCTGCGCGTCCCGCCTTTGCGGCCTCGTAGGCTGCAGCAGCCTGCTCGGCAGCCTTTGCAGCGTCGGCTCGCTTTGCGGCGGCGACATCATATGCGGCCTTGGCCTCGGTCAGCTTCTGGTCGGCTGCAGCCTTGGCATCGGACGCGGCCTGTACATCGGCCTCACCTGCCTCAGCGTCGGCGGTTGCCTGATCGTATGCGGTCTGGGCGTCGGCTTGTGCCGACTGTGCGGCATTCATGGCGGCCTTCGCGGTATCGAGCTGCTCGTTTGCCTCGTCCAGCTTGCCCTTGGCGAGATCCATGGTCGCCTTGGCATCCTTTACGGCTTGCTCGGTGACCTTCTGGATGTCGGTCTGGGTGGTTAGCTGATCGCCGTCTGCGGATGCCGTCTGGGCAAATGCCATGGTCTGCATGACCGGGGACAGCATGAGGCCTGCAGTCACGGCCATGGTCACCGCCGGCTTCAAAATCGTCTTCTTGTTCTTTGCCTCGCGTTTGCGCATATCGAGGTCTCCTTCCATTCGGAGGTTTTGCTAGCCCCGTGAAAATACGCCAATCCATGCATTGCCATTCACCTGTTGCCGCAGCGGCAGCAGGTGGCGGTCAAGGTTGCGTGGGATTGCCTCGTAAAGCGCCGTCTAGCAGCGGAATCGGCTTGGCTGTAGCCGTGTAGCTGTGTAGCCGGCTTTGATGCATAGCGATGGAAGGAAAAGGCCGAGCGAGCGCCATCGCCGTGGCTTGACATGAGCGTTGAGCATGCCGCTGCGGCAAGCGCCCCATGTGGACGGTAGCCGCGTGGGACGCTTAATCAATAAAGCCCGCGGCTTCGCGGGCGTATGGCGATGTCTGTCTTGTGGAGGGCGAATGGTTGGAGATCAGTTGAATCTCGTGGAGGTGTCGGTTGAGAAGGATGCGGGCGGCAACCCGACATGCATCATCTGGCCCGATGGGCGAAGGTTTGCCATCTCGAGTAGCGGTGCGCCGCTCATGTGCCCGTCCCGTACCACGGGCAGGTTCGCGTATGTCCGCGATGTCTATGTCATCGGTCGCGGGAACAGGACGCACCGCAGGTCGATTATCGCCGACGGCGGCAAGTGGTATGTCGTCTGCCTGAAGTAGCACGGGTATTCAGGCAGCTAGGTAGGCGTGTAGCTCTGTAGCCGTGTAGTTGAGTATCGAGCTACACGGCTACCTGTAAAATCGGTCAGTCGCGTTCGCTCGGCCAGACCATCAGGCGGTTCGGGTCTTTCGCAAGGCTCCTCATTATGCCAATCAGCTCGCCGCGGGTCTCGGTATTGAGGCGATTGAACAGCGTGACCAACTCAAGCCTCTGCCCGACAGGGGCATCGGTGTCGTCGGCTACCGGCATCTCGGTGTCGAAGAGCTGCTCTATGGTTATGTTCAAGACCCGGCAAAGGGCGAGCAAGTTAGAGACGCGGACCGTTCCCAAGTCGGTTTCAGGGCGGATAATCGTCGTCAACGTGCTCACCGGAATGCCGGCAAGGTTTGCCGCCTGGCTGTTTGAGTATCCGGATCCCTTGATGAGCGACTCCAGTTTAGAGTAGGGGCGGTCCTTGCCCGCTACCTGCTTTTTCGGAGCCGCGGTGGGCTTTTTCCCAGCCATGGTATCGAACTCCTATCTTTCTCGATATGTCTGTATAGCGTCATGTAGGCGGCTATGCAGCTACATGGCTACATATGTAGCTCGGTAGCTGTAGCTTGAAAAGCGCCGGTGCCGCCTGGCGAGCTAATCGGCTTCCCCTGCGCCATCCGGATTTGTTTCCACGTCATCAGGCTCTATCTTCTCGACCTGCACCTCGTGATTTCTCTGCATGTTGGTGGGATCCAATTTCATGGCGCTCGATACGCGCATGAGGCAGGATTTCGCCTGCGCGTTGAAGCCCCTGAAATCGCTCACGAGGGATTCCTCGTCGCCCGAGAGAAGCGCCTTCTTTCCTGGGTTCTCCTCCTCACCATCGAACAGGTCTTCCACAAATGTCTCAAACGGAATGTCCAAGCCCTTGCATATCCTCAGAAACGTGGAGATCTGCATGTTCTGGCATTTCGACCTGCCGTTCACGAAGGTGCTCAAGGTTGAAGTCGAAACCCCGCACCTGCGGCTGAGTTCCGATGCCGTGATACCGTACTTCTCAAGAATCTCCTTGAAGGTCATGGTCTCCCCTATCTGTAGATCAGGTTACTACCCGGCTACAGAATACATGATTTGGAAGTCATTTTCGCGTATGTAGATATAAATCGCGCAAATAGGTAATTTCCACGTATGTAAATTACGATTCCAAATTATATTGCCCAGAATAGAAAAAAGGGTTAATATCTCGCTCGTAGCTACGAATGAGGAACACCATTCCATATTCGTCAACTATGCCCCAAGTAGTTCGTTAGTTACGGAGACATGATGACCGCAAACCCTGTACTGGAGTCCGCATCCAAAATCCTCTTGGATTACGTCGAGGACACGAAATTGTTCGCCACGGCTATCAATGAATCGGTCGGCGGGGCCGAGCTTCTCGACTGTCAGTGCAACTTCCTTCGCGAGCCGACCGCTAGTGAATTCGTGTTTGTGAGGGCGATGCTGCCCGCGGAAGGCGCCGCCCGTCTTTTGGACGCGTTCGACTCTGCCGTCGAGGAGCAGATGCAGCGCATGGCAAATCCATCCTTCGCGTCTGTCGCGGAGGAGATGTAGCGTGATGAATACCGCAGTCAAAAAGAGCGCCAAGTCCGCATCCTTCAGCGATGAGGAGCTCTTGCAGCTCCCGCTCGTTCTCAACTCCGACCAGGCCGCCAAAGTCCTCGGTTGCAGCCGCTCGAAGCTCCAATCAATGTGTCGCGCCGATACCGTCGAGTACCAACGCCTCCAAAACCGCTTCACCTTCAACCGCGATTATATCTTCAAGCTCGCGGGGATCAGCTACGAGGCTCTCTACAAGAGCGTGAGCGAGCGCTGCCTTGCGAGGGAGAAAATCAAAGAGCAGTACGCCCCGCTCTTCAAAAAATACGGCGTGGATATCTTCGGAGGCGAGACCCTTCTGGGCGCAGGTGCGCCCGATAGTGCGGCTCTTATGAAAAACGACGAAGTTGAGGTGGACGAAGCACTGATCGACCAGATCGGAGAAGCCCAGCTCGGCAAGCTGCTACTCAAGACCCTTCTCAAAAATGCCTAGTTGACAAGCTCGGCATAGCGCCACAAAATCAAAGCATACCGGTTCCCCAAGCCGGACGATAGGAGATGAACTGCATGACCCGCCCTGCTGGGCGTGCAGCTGTGAACGCTGCCGCCTATCCGTGCAATCTGTTAGCTATCGACCCCGAGGGTATCAAGCCCTTCGGGGTCTTTTCGCCATGCACGTGCACTTTGGCAGGTGATCTCAAATGAGTTTCACCATCGACCCGTGGATGATGCGCGATCTCGATTTATCGGGAAACGAGCTCATCATCTTCGCCCTGGTCTGCGAAGCGGGCGAAAAGGGCCTCAGCGTCTCAAAACCTAAGCTCGCGTTCCTCAGCAACACATCGGTCACGACCGTCAGGCGTGTTCTGAGCGATCTGTCCGAACGCGGCTACATCGAGCGCACCCATGTCGGCGAGAACGAGCCGAGCACTTGGGTCGCATGTGTCGGCGAGCAGTCACCCAGCTCTCCCTCTCCTATCGAAACGCCTTCCGGCCGAAACAGCCGGAGCAGAGTCATGTCGATAGCAAAATAGGAGGACTATCATGGATTTCGCGTACAACAATCGTAGCAACAACCGTCTGGAGCAAGAGACCTACTGGAAGCAGTACGGCTGGATGAGCCGTCTCGGCCTCAACAACGCCAAGGCAATCGTCTTCGCGCTCATCTTCGAGCGCGACTGCACCGACGACCCCGCCCGTGAGCGCATCACCTCGAAATATATCGCGCAGGCCCTCGATGAGGGTTGCCCTGCCCCAGCCCGCAGTCGCAGGGCGGCCGAGCACGGCATCGCGCGAGTCTTCAAGACGCTCAACGAGCTTGCTGCCAAGGGACTCGTCTGCGCCGTCATGGACGAGGACGGCCTGTCGATGAGCTTCAAGTGCGATTACGATGCCGTGGAATCGGTTCTCGCCGATGCCGACAGCGGCACCGAGGATGCAAAGCTGGCTGACGGGTCAAGCGAAAGCGAGGTCGACGACGGTGCCTACGACAAGATGTCCTGATAACGCGCTCGACCGCAACTTCTATACCGTATTCGACTGGATGGTGGACCCGGCCGGGCTGGGTCTCAAGGCATCCAGCGCCGAGCTGTCGGTCTACGCCAAGATCTACTCGATGAGCCATCATTCGGCATACGGCTACTACGTCACGCAGGACCAGCTCGCCCTCGATCTGTATATCTCGCGCCGCTCCGTCCAGCGTGCGCTCGACAGCCTCTGCAAGGCGGGCCTCATCGGCTACACCGAGCTGTACCGTACCGGCAGGGAGGCGAACGGCATGAAATCGCCGCGCTCCTACTTCGCCGTCCAGGAGAAAATCAATGCCGCGATTGAGGCGACGATACCCGTTTCCGCCTCGCGGGGCGGGCAAATCCTCGATTTCGACTTTCAACAAAGCACAGGTCAGGCTGACGCGCCAACTTGTCACATCTCGGCTGTTGAAAACTCGAGTTTTCAACAATCCGCAGGTCAGGCTGATGCGCCATTTTGTCACAACGATGCGCCAAGTTGTCACATCGATGCGTCAACTTGGCGCAACGATGCGTCATTTTGTCACAACGATGCGCCAAGTTGTCGTATCGGCGCGACCTGCGCAAACGTCGAATCTGATGAAGATACCGCAGCGTCATCTAGCTGCGGAGATGCAGCAAAACCGCAGGATAGCGACCTGTCTTCTTCTGAACGCGATGTATATATAAATAATAATAAGAATAATAATGATAATTATTTTTCTTATTCTTCTGATAATCCCAACGAGGGAGATAGACATTGCGAAGGGAGTGGAAACGGCGAGCCGGGCGGTGAAGGCGGCTGGAGCGCCGAGGTCCGCTATGCGGCCCGCTTCATCGCCGACTCGTCTCCCAAGCATTGCGACGGCATCTTCCTCGAGAGGACCATGGACGCGATCCGCGATGCCATGAACGCGGGTGCCGATGCCGATGAGATATGCGACGCGTGGGACCTCTATCTCGATGAGCTCATGACGCAGAATTCCGAAGGCGGCTCGGCCGCCTTCAAGCGCTACGCGATGTTCCCGCTCAACTGGCTTCGCCGCGCGGACGGGTTTAGGTTCTATCTGAAGAAGGTCCGAGCGGCCAGCGGAAAATCTGCGGGAACCAGCCACGAGGATGCGCCCGAAAACGATTCGGAATGCGCGAATGAAGCCGAGGCGCTTGCGAGGAAGTACTGCCTCACCGCCAACAAGACGACCTCGGGCATCATCTGGACGTTCATGGGCGATTACCACTCGGCGATGATCGCCCCCCGCGCGAAGAACCGACGCGAGGCCCTTCGCTACATGTGCTCGGTCAAGGGCATCGAGGTGCCGAAGGATATCGACGAGTTGACGGAAAACTAAGATCCGATTGGAGAAGCAATGGGACAATTGCCTGCAGACGCCCCCTGCAAGGCGGCTCACAGCTCACGTAACCGCGCACGGCGCATGAAGGCCGCTCGCGCCGAGGCCAGACGGCTCGTTGACGAGGCTCGTGATAAGCGCGATTCGGCCTTGGCCGAACTTTCGTCCGTAAAGGCCGAGCTCGCGAAAACCAAGCAAGAGCATGAGCGCAAGTGCGAGGAGTTCAAGCACAAGTGTGCCGAGATGGCTGCGGCGGTGGAGGCTGCGGCAGATAACGCCGCAGCCGCAGATGAGATTGAGAACCTCAAGCGCATCAATGCGGAGACGCTCGAATTCCTTGATAGCGAGCGGAGCAAGACGCAGGGCCTCTTGGAACGTCTCGGTGAGGCCAATGACCAAATCGAGAGCGAACGCAGCGAGAAGGAGGAGTTCCGTCAGGAAGTTCTCGGCCTGCGCTCCCGTTTAGAGAACACGAGCGGGATGTCGATAGATGAGGTCAACGGCCTTGTCGCTCGGGCACAGGAGGCCGAGAATCGCGCTAGCGAGCTGGCCTTCGACATGTCCACCCTCCAAAACCAGGCAGAGGCCCGCGAGAGGCAGCTCGAGGAAGCTCGGGAGAGCTGCTGGCAGCTCAAGGCCGCTGCGGATGAGCAGATGAAGAGGCTCGAGAACCACAACGCCGCCTTGCACGATTCCGTCGCCCAGACCAAAGCCGAGCTCGAGACGGTTTCGGCCGAGCGGGACGAACTGCTGGGTAAGCTCGGCGATTCATCGAGCCGGATCGAGGAGCTGGAGTCTTCGCTCGAGGTCGAGCGGCAAGGCGCCAGCCACCTGCGCGACAGCGAACAGTCGAGCGCCGACAAGATCGGCGACCTCGCGCGGGAAAACGAGGCCCTCGGAAAAAGTCTCGCCCAGACCCAGAAGGCACGAGCCGATGCGGCCGCAGCCCTTGAGGCCGTGCAGGCGAACAGCGAGTCGATCAAGGCGGACCTTCAGGCGGCACGGGAGGAGAACCACCGCCAGCGCCATGACTACGATCAGAAAATCGGAGAGCTGGTGCGCGGTCAGGAGCGGCTACGCGAGCAGGTGCAGGCGGCACAGGGCAAGCTCGAAGAGGACGCGGCGGAATACGAAAAGCGTATCGCGGAGCTTCAGGAGGCGCTCGATTCCAAGCAGGAAGAGGTCAACCGTGCCGTCAGCGATTCGCACAAGGATGAGTTGGAGCGTCTCCAGAAGGAGGTCGAGTCCGAGCGCGAACGAGCCGACCGAGCCGAGGGCAAGGCGCGAGCCGTAGAGCTTCTGCGGGAAGACCTGGAAAGCTACAAGGGCAAGGTCGGCGCCTTGCGGCAGCAGCTTTCGGTATGCTCGAACTTGAAGGACGACCTCGAGGATGCGGAGTCCAAGCTGATGGAAGCCACCGCACGCGCGACTGATGCCGAGGGCCGCGCACGTGCGGCCGAGCGGGATTCAAGCAGACTCGCCAAGGAACTCGAGCGCGTCAACATGAAGCTCGCCGATGAGTCATCGCGTGCGGACGGGGCCTCGGCGGCTTTGCAGGAAGCCGACGGCGTCAAAAGCCTCGCCCTACCCCATGGGCTTCTCCCCGGGGAGGTGACCACCGTCGCGTTTGGGTCGGGATTCCAGAAGTTCCTCGTCAAGAAGCTCATCTACAAGTCCGACGGCAGCATCCTCGCCGAAAACGAGCACGGCCAGTCCGTATCGATGGGCGTTTGGCGCTAGATGGCACCTTCACTCCCGTTGAGTCGATGCGAAACGGTTGAATCTAACCGCTGCGGCACGACCCGAAGGGGGTTTCTCTCTCCGATGTAGCCTGCGCTGTGGCTGAGCATTGGGCTTGGTCACAGCGACCTTCGGAGGTAGAGGATATGCCATCAATTTCAGATGAGGCCGGAATCAAGCTGCTCAACATACTCGAGATGTTCGGCAGGGAGATGCTCAGGAACAAAATCAATGAGTCGAACCGCTTGCGAGCAGAAGCCCGAGACGCCAAGTCGGCGGCCAAGGGCCTATCGAACAACGGCAAGGGGATGAAAAAACAAGACTATACGACGACTTGGTTCGATTCTCCCGCTGAAGCGCAGGCGACCCTTCGCGAGTTGAAGCAGATCTCCCCGAAACTATTTGCCAACTCCACCGTCGTCGGCCACTTCCTCGTCCATCCGAAAGACGGAAAGGACAGTCACGGGAAGCGCACCCACACCATTCAAGATGCCATCTACGACATCAGCCGAGACCATCGATATGCCGCCCGCATCATCAATCTCGACAAACTCGATAAGGGCAAAGCGGACAAGGGCTATATCAAAAGCCTGCCCGATGGGGACTGCACCCGTTTCACGTTCGGAGAGTTCGAGAACGAGGCATCCTCGTTCAACGCCGCCTACTATTGCTCCATCTTGCAGGATTACGACATCAACGCCCGCCATATCGGCAACCAAGTCATCGTCAACAAAGGCGATGCAGATCACGCCTTGGAAGCCCTCGATATCGAGGGAAAGAAGATCCAAGCCATGGGACCCGAGCGCGGCGAGCTGTTCATGCGCCAGCGCTACAAGGACCGCATCGGCGTGGAATTCGAACCTCCGCTCATCGAAGATGGGACTGATGGATATGACGAGGCAGGCGGCGATATGGGTGTCGATATGCCGACGTCCGAGGTCGAGCCCGAGCATGGAGACGATAATCGTGCAGATGCCGATGAGCGTGCAGATGAGGGTGTAGACCCAGATCATGATGTGCGCGACCCGGACGATGGCGGGGTCTTCGCCCCGAGTCTCGATGACGTCGATGAGACACGCGGTGAGGAGAGTCCCGCCGGCAACGCCGCAGACGGCAAGACCGGACCTGAATCCACGGAGGCTATCGCCGAGGAGGAACTGGCCGAGAAGACGGTGGAGTCCGCGCCGGCAGTCCGAGCCGATGGCGATTTGAGCGCCGCCGATGCGGACGAGGCGCTGTCGCGCGAGACCCGCAAGGCCGAGCTACACGAGGATATCTCCAACAGCAAGACCACGGCGGACTGCGTCCAGGCTCGCCCCGATGCCCATAACGGTGACCTCTCCACGCCCTATGCCGATGGGCAGGATGCCCCCGGCACCGGGGACTCCGACGGAGACGGCATTCGCGATGCCGCCGAGGACCGCGATGGGGACGGGACGCCCGACAAGCTCGATTCGGATGCCGAATGTATCGATGACGACCCCGATTACGAGCCCGTCAGCATGAAGGAACGCAACATCGACGAGCTGATGAGTGACAAGGGCGAAGAGGCCGCATATGTCGCATCCCGCTCCGCTGCCCAAGCCGAGAAGGACGTCTCGCTCGAGACGGTGAACCGCTAATGAAGGTCACGAAAGAGGTGGCGCCGCTTTTGGGCGCGGCGGCTGCCACCCTCCCCTTCGCCTACCTCGGCAACAGGTTCGTCGACTGCGCCTGCTCCTATTCGGATATGCTCGAGGGCCTCACGGCCGCCCCTGCGGAGATGTGGGGCTTCATCGCCGCCCATCCGTTCCGTCTGTTGACGAACGACGCCGGCATGCTCGGCATGCTCCTCGGAATCTGCATCCCTTGGGCAATTGCCATGGTGTGCCTGGTCTATGGGCAGAAGAACACCCGAGTCGGCGAGGAGCACGGTTCGGCGCGGTGGGCCACCACCGAGGAACTCGCGCCTTTCATCGAGGATAAAAATCCGCAAGGATTTGCGAACGCGCTGCTTCTCTCGAAGAGCACCGGTCGCGCTTGGAGCCGCGAGGGCTTCTCGATGAACTACGACGGCAACATGAACGTGCTGGTCATCGGCGGCTCGGGCGCAGGCAAGACGCGCTACTATGTGAAGCCCAACGTGTGCCAGATGAATTCCGACCTGTTCATCACCGACCCCAAGGGCGACCTCCTGCTCGATGTCGGCAACATGCTCACGAACAACGGCTATGAGATCCGCTCGTTCAACACGTTCTTCCCCGACCGCTCCCTGATCTACAACCCGCTCCACTACGTCAGGACCGACCTCGAAATCCAGTCGTTCGCGGGACTTCTCATCTCCATGACGACGCCTCCCAAGTCCAGCTCGGGAGACCCGTTTTGGGAGAAGTCCGAGAAGATGCTCTACATGGCGCTCATCGCGTTCATGCGCGACTACTGCCCCGCCCAGGACTACAACATCGGCGGCCTTCTCAAGCTGCTGTCGATGGCCAAGGCATCCGAGTCCAACGAGAACTACAAGAGCCCGCTGGACCTCATCTTCGACGAAATCGAGACCGGTATGCGACGGGTCAAGCGCAACCCGAAGAATCCCGAGGTCAAGGAGCGTGCAGCTCAGAACCCGACCCCCTCGGACGCACCGGAGGAGATCTCGGTCTACACCGGCGCGGACGGCGAGCGCTTCGACCTCGTCCCGTCGGCCTTCCGCCGTCATTCGGACAACAAGCGACCGTATGACAACGTCCACAAGAACGGAAAGCGCGGGTTCGACCCCACCGAGGACTACGCCTTGGAGAACTACCGCAAGTTCCAGTCCGCAGCCGGCAAGACGCTCAAGTCGATTCTGATCACCTGCAACGCACGCCTGGCGCCGTTCACCGCCGCCGAAGTGAAGCAGCTTGTCGTCGGCGAGGATCAGATGCACCTCGAGCGCTTCGGAGACCCCGACTCGAAGAACGCGATCTTCGCCATCTTCGACGACACGGACCAAAGGACGCTGGGCTTTCTGCACGGAATGATGGTCTACCAGACGGTGCGAGTCCTGTGCCACAAGGCCTTGGAGAAATACAACGGCAAGCTGCCGCGCCCGGTCAACTTCATCCTCGACGAGTACCGCTCCCTGTCGCTTCCCGCCGACATCTCGGGCTTCATCTCCGTCCTGCGCTCGCGAAACATCGCGATGTCGGTCATCTTGCAGGCCAAGTCCCAGCTCGCCGAGCTCTACGACGAGGCGACCGCCGACTCCATCGTGGGCTGCTGCGATACCGTCCTTTATCTCGGTGGCGGCAAGGCCAACAAGGGCACGACCTCGACCTGCGAGTTCATCTCCGATTCTTGCGGCCAGCAGACCGTCTTCCAGGAGAACTACTCTCAGAGCCACGGAGGACAGGGCAGCTGGTCGAAGAGCGGCCAGACCGTCGGCCGCGCCCTCATCGATCCCGCCGAGGTGGCAAAGCTCCCCAAGACGGAATGCGTCGTGCTCATCAACGGCGCCAACCCCATCGTCGATGAGAAGTACCCGCTCACGGAGCATCCGAACTACAGGATGATGGCCGATACGCCCGGATTCGATATCAAGAAGTACATGGCGGAGAAGCGCCGCCGCGAGGAACGCGAGTACTCCGCACGCCTCGCGAGTCAATCCAAGTCGATGCCGCGGCGGATGCCTTTGCGTGGTCGATCGGATGCCGAGGTCGGCAAGCACTACAAGTCCCGCGATACGGATTCAACCGGCAAGGCGGAATAGAGGGCAGCGGCTCTATTGATTCTGTGCAAGGGGTTCACGGGAGCGTCCGGCGAGCCCCTTTTTTGTATCTGCCCGAGGTCGTTAACTGCGCGAATGCCTCGATGTTGCCGCTGCGGCAAGACGTGGGTGCCTTTCGGCCGCGCCGTGTATCTTCGTGGCGTCCATTGGGTCGGCACGCCGCCGCCCTGTACCCGGTACGGAGGATCGCATGTCTACCGAAGCACCTGAAAAAGAAAAGCGCCGGACCCGTGACGGCCCGACGCCTTGACATGCGGTGCGCACCCCGGCCGCGAACGACCTACCTGCATTCCCTTGCGGGCCCCAAACAGTTCATGGGTGCGCTAGACAGGAGATGACAGCGGTTCTCACGAACCTCTTCACCCTGGCGCCTTATCGGCGCATACGCATAATAACACATTCGGCGCATTTGGACCAATAAGGCATTTTCAAGCTACTTGGTCGATTTAGCACATCTGCACCGATACACCTGAAAGGAATACACATGAACCCGATTTACCACGCCCTTGCCGTAGCCACCGTCCAGCTCGGCCAGCTCGATTCCGCCGGCGGCATCCTCGGCAACATCACCTCCCTGCTCAAGGGCGGTATTCAGATGCTGGGCGCCATCATGGTCGTCTGGGGCGGCGTCACCATCGGCATCAACGTCCACAACGGCGCCTCGGGCAACGGCGCTGCTATCGCCGCTGGCGTCGGCACGCTGATCGGCGGCGTCATCGTGTCTGCCGCAGCCCTGTACTTCGGTACGCTCGACACCAGCTGGGTGCGAGGCTAAGCGGGTGCTGTCGGTACCGGTCCACAAGGATGTAACCGAGTATCAGCCCAAGGTCATCGGCGGCCTCACCGCACGCACGATCATCTGTATCGGAGCGGCGGTGGGCTGCGCCTTGGCTTTCGGCTTGCTCTGCACGTTCGTGTTCCACGTGGACATCAACGACGTCATCTACCTCGTATGGCTCGCCGCGGCTCCCGCCGCCCTCATCGGCTTCTATACGCCCCACGGTATGAACTTCGAGAAGTTCGCGCCGCTGTGGCTCGCGCACAACTTCAACGAGCAGTGCCTGGTCTACGTGAGCGCCAGCAAGCGCGGTGAATTCAAGGCCGAGGCAGATGCCCTCGAGCGGGCATATGCGGACGAGCGCAAGAAGGCCAACAGCAAGGTGCTGACGAAACTCTACAAGACCAACGGCCTGGAGATGTGGGAACCGGGCGGGCCGCTTGAACCGATGAACACCACAGACCCCAACAAGAGGCAGATTGAAGAATTTTGGAGCGACTAATGGCTAACAAGGACGAGAGCTTCAAGAACATGGAGACGCTCGCCGAGGGTCTCCGCCGCCCGGGTGAGGTCGGTTTCGAACTCGACCCCGAGTTTGCGAAGATGAGCAAGCGTGAGCGCAAACGCTACGTCAAGAAGGTGCATAAGGAGCTCGACCGCGAGCTCTCCGCCAAGCGCAGTGAAATCCGCGATGCCCGCGCCGCGGCGAAGGAGGCGGAGCGAACGCAGGCGAAAAGCGCTGCGGAGGTGACCAAGAAGCTCAAGGAGCGCAGCGCCAAGAGCGACAAACTCACCGCCGAGCAGCGCCGTGTGCGCGATAACGCCAAGAACGTCGTCGACGCCATCGGATACAACCGAATGTTCGAGAACGGCATCTGCGAGGTCGAGGAGGGCTACTATTCCGAGACCCTGTCCTTCGACGACATCACCTACCAGAATGCACGCGACGATGACCAGAAGACCATCCTCGCGGCGATGTGCGATATCTACAACTATTTCCCCGCCGACACCACGGTGCAGTTCTCCGTCGTCAACACGCCGCTGCGCCATGACCAAATCCGCGACCGCCAGTTCTACGACCCGTCGCGCCAGGCGAACGACGTCCTCAAGGAGGATGCTGAGACGATGAACGAGGTCCTCTCCGACAAGCTCGCCGAGGGCGTCTCGAACATCAAGCGATCCCGCTACATGACCATCGGTATCCACGCGAACAACCCCATCGAGGCACGAACCCGCTTCTCGCGCATCAACACCGACCTGACGGGCAATTTCGAGCAGATCCGCTGCGATGTCACGCCGATGACAGGTCTCGAGCGCCTGTCCGTCCTTCAATCCCTGCTGCGCCCCGACCGCAAGTTCACGTTCGACTACGAGCGCGACCTGTCGATCTACAGTCCCGACAGCTCGAAGGACTTCATCGCGCCGATGAGCATCAACTTCAAGCCCGATGGTTCGAACATGTACTTCAAGGTCGATGACAAGTACTGCCAGGTGCTGGTCATGCGCAAGTACGACTCCCCCCTCGAGGATACGGTCGTCGCGAACCTCGTGAACATGTCGATGCCCATAGAGGTGACTTGGTATCTCCAGCCCATGGAGAAGTCCAAGGCGATTAACTTCGTCAAGACCCGCCGCGCGTGGATCGATGCCGAGACTATCGAGGAGCAGAAGAAGGCCGTGCAGCAGGGCTACGACTACTCGATCCTGCCCTCTGAGCTGCGATACTCCCGCGAGGAGACAGAGGACCTGCTGACGCAGCTCCAAGGGCAGCAGCAGCACCTCTTCATGTTCTCCGGCCTCATCTACACGTGGGCGGAGTCCCCCGAGAAGCTGACCGAGCAGGTACTGCAAATTCTCGATGTCGCGTCTTCTGCGGGCGTGCAGGTGGAGACCCTCGAGTACCGCCAGCGCCAGGGTCTGAACTCGATTCTGCCCCTCGGCCTCAACCACATCGAGATCTCCCGCCCGTTCACCACGTCGGAGGCGTGCATCTTCGTCCCTTTCGCCACCCAGGAGCTCGAGCAGGAGGGCGGTAGCTGGTACTACCAGAACAAACTGTCGAACAACCTCGTGTTCGGCAACCGAGCCAACCTGGCAAGTCCCGTCGGCTTCATCTCCGGCAAGACGGGATCGGGCAAGGGATTCTTCGCCAAGAACGAGATCGAGGGCACGCTACTCTCGAAGCCCGACGACCAAGTTATCATCTTCGACCGTGCCGGCGAATACAAGCTGCTGGTCGAGCATGCGGGAGGCACCTATGCCTCCTTCGGAGTCGGACTCGATGCCCACCTGAACCCGCTCGGCATGGACAAGCGCCGCGAGTCCGAGGATTTCGGCACGCAGGTGGCTTTCAAGGCCGATGCCATGATCGCGCAGGCGGCTGCCGCCGCCAATGAGACTATGACGGTATTCTCCGAGGAGGAGCGTTCCATCATCCAGCGCTGCGTCGAGAACATTTTCCGCCGATACAACGTGGAGGGCGGTCGCGAACCCATCCTCGAGGACTTCTACGAGGAGCTGAAGCGCCAGCCCGAGCCGATGGCGCAGAACATCGCCCTTCGCTACGAGCGCTTCGTGAGCGGCTACTCCAATTTCTTCAACCACGAGACCGATATCGACCTCACGGCCCGCACCGTCGGTCTGAACTTCAAGGACGTGCCGGACTCGATGCTCGTCTTCGCGCTCATCTCATTTTGCGAGACGGTGCGAAACATCATGTACAGCAACTTCGACCAGGGACGCAGGACATGGCTCTACATCGAGGAGATGGAGTCGCTGTTCAAGTACCCCTCGGTACTCAACTATTTCCGCCGATTCGCAAACGAGTGCCGTAAGTTCGGCATGTACCTGACGGGCATCACGCAGTCGACCGAATCCATGATCCGCAACCAGGACGCCAACGCGATCGTCAAGAACTCCGATTTCATCATGCTGCTCAAGCAGTCCAAGGAGGATCGCGACTACTGGGCGGACGCCTTGGGACTGTCGCCGCTCGAGGTCGCCTGCATCGACGAGGGCGCCCCTCGCGGTTGGGGCCTTCTCGTATTCGGGTCGGCCCGCGTGCCGATCAAGGGCGAGTTCCCGACCGATAACCACCTCTATGAGCTGTTCTCCACGGACCCGAACGAGTGGGCCGAGAAGAAGGCGCGAGAGGCGCTCGATGCGGCAAAGCACGGCGGTACGGCCGAGAATGTCGCCCCGCAGGACGAGTTCCGCCGCCGCAAGCGCGTGCGCGGCCGCAAGAAGAAGCGCAACGAGCCGAAGCAGGGTTCCCAGAGTTCTAAGAGCGGCTCGGACGTGTAGCCAAATATGGAGACGGGCAGTTGCCGCAGCGGCAACTGCCCGTCTATTGCCGGGTGCCGGGTCGATACTTCGAGACCGTAACCCAAATGATTTTGGAAGGAGGACATCTTGCCAGACGATTCCAAATATGGAAACGCAAGTTCCTCGTCTAACCTGAAAGATGGCAGCACGGCGAGCATGTCCTCTGCGGCAGAGCGCCAGCAGCAGGCTGCGGCGGCATATGACGATGCTTTGCAACGCACAGCGGGGGTTGGCGCAGACTTCTCCCGCCATGTCGATGCGGTCAGTTCTGGATATTCCGCTAGCGCCGATGCGGCCAGCACGCCCGGCGCGGTATCGACCGTTAGCCGCGATGCTGTCCCCAGCGCCTATAGCGCCGGCGTGATGGGGCCTAGCCAGCAAACAAGCGGCGTGGAACAGGGCTTCGTTGCTGCGGCATCCCAGGGTCCTGCCACCCCGACTGCCGCACAGCCAATCCAACAGGTTCCCAGCGCCTTTACCTCCCGCATGGAGCAGCAAGGTACTGCCACCCCATTTGCGGGCGGTTCCGACCGTGCCGCCGCCGTGCGGCGAAACATGATGACATCTTTCGATGGCATCGATGCGGCCGGCATCGCCGGCTCCCGAGATTTCATCGAGGGCGCTGCCGTGTCCGTGCAAGCCGATTCACGCGATGCCTTCTCCAGCGCGTATGATGCGGGCGGGGCGGGATTTTCCCAGCCCGCGAGCGGTGCGGGGCAGAGTTCGGCGCCTATGCAGGGAGGTCAGCAACCCTTTGGCGGCGCCTCCCCTGTGGCCGCCGACACTGGCGGCGCGGAGGAAAAAACCGAAGCCGTATCGGAGGCAATCGGTTTCGGCTCGCATCAGGGTCCATCCGCATCGTGGGCATCTGCCGATATGTTTACCGGCGGCAAAGCGAGCGACGTACACCTCAGCAAGAAGATTCAGGAAAACCTGGATAACTCGAGGGCCGCCTATTCGCAGGCTAAGCAGGACTTTGCTGCAGCCGAGAAGGATGCTTTGGAGACGCTCGACGCCTCGGGATGGAACTCGGGCGTCCAGGCATCCGCATTTTCCGATTCCGCATTGAGAGCCGAGGGCTTCAAGGACGGGCTCGGAACGACCGCCGACGGGATCGAGCGAGCCGGGGTATCCGATTCCCGTGACTTCGGATTCATGAACCAGGCGGAGCGCGGGGGCGCGGGTGGAACCGCCCAGCGTATCGGTAAGCCCCACAGTGGGGACAACCATGGCGATGTGACGGGTACCGTTTCCAATGTCGCCGATGCCCCCGATAGCGTCCGTGCTGCCGCGCGAAAGGTGGTCGCCGAGAAGGAGCACGTTCGGGCGGCCTCCGATGATATGGTTGCGGCCCACAGGGAAGCCTCGGCATTTATCACCAAAGCCGAGCAACGCGCCAAGACCGCCGCGAAATTCAAATCCGCTGCGGCAAACGCGTTAGTGAATTCAGCCACCGCATCCATCGGGGACGATTCCGTGTCCGGCACGGCCGTCCGCTCCACTGCCCGCGCCGCGGTCGCCGCCGGCCGTTCAATCAGGGCCAGTAGGGCCGCCGGAAAGCAAGCCGGGGCGCGGGGCTTCTTCTCCTCGTCCGCCGAAGCCGCCAAGTCGGCGGTCTTCGCGTTCGATGAGGAGGGCAGTCTCGACGGGATCGAGAAGGCGGACGAGGCGGTACGCGCCGGCCGCTATGTCCGCGGCAAGGCTCGGGACTTCAAGGCTGCCCGAGCCAAAGCCAAGGGCGGCAGCAAGTCGCAGCTCATGTCGCAGGCCGAGAAGAAGGCTGCGCGGGCGGCTGAGGATGGGCAACGTGTCGCTTTCTCGAAATCGATGCAGCGCCGCTCCATGTCGATCGCCAGGGCTAAGGCTGCGGCGGGCGAGGCTGTCGAGGCCGAGCAGAAGGCCGCGCTCATCGGCAAGGTCACAGCTGGTCTTAAAGCGGCGGCACAGCATGCCATCGCCGCGCTCCAAGCCCTCCTGAAGTCACTTGCCGCCGCTCTCGCCGGGGCAGTCGGCTCCCTTGCGACCGCTATCGGCGGCTCGACTTTCGGGATGCTCATCCTCGCCGCCGTCCCCGTACTAATCCTTTTGCTGGCGCTATCCGGCGGCAGCGCCGATCAGGAGGTTCAGGGAATGAACGAGGTTGAATCGCAGGTCGCATCGTTCTTCAGGGAGAAGGGGCTCGATGACCTGCAGATTGCCGCCATCATGGGCAACATGTATGCCGAGAGTGGGATGAACCCGGGTTCGGAGGAAGGCGGCGGCACGAACGCCAACGGCATCGGCCTTTGCCAGTGGACGAACGGGCGCCACACGAACCTCGTGAACTATGCAAAGTCCGTCGGCAAGTCCTGGACGGAGGTCCAAGTCCAGCTCGATTTCTTCTGGGACCACGACAGCTGGGGATATTGGAGCCGTGCCTATACCATCAGGTCCGAACACGGCCCAGATGGCTCCGAGAACCGCTCGCTCGATCCCGTCGGTGGAACCTTGGTCTCTGGAAGCAAACGGGCATTCTTGGCCTCCACCGACCTGAAGGACGCCGTCAGGCAATTCTGCTACGGCTGGGAAGGTGCTGGAATCCCCCGCCTGAAGGTGCGCTATGAGGCAGCCGACAGGTATTACGAGCTGTTGACGAACCCGTCAGACGGCGATGGTGACCATGGCGGCGGCACGGGCGCCCCGCAGATCGCGGGGGCATCGGCCCGTCAGCAGACCGTCGTCAACATGGCTTACGCCACCCCATCTCCCGGACAGGGCTGGTGTGCCGCCTGGGTGACCAATGTCTTCCGCGCGGCGGGAGTCGGCTATTTCGGCGGCAACGCCTGCGATATGTGTCGCTCCTGGTGCCATAGCTCCAATAGGTCGGAGCTCAAGGTGGGCATGATTATCGCCGATGTCTCCCATCCGGGTACCGGTGCTCCCGGACTCACGTACGGACACGTCGGCATCTACATCGGCAACAACAAGGTCATGAGCAACGAGGGTCCCATCACGGTCAAATCGCTCGATACCTTCATCAGATTCTACGGCGCCGGCACCGGCTGCAAGTGGGGCTGGATCGGCGGAATCGACATTTCGAAATAAACCTCAGACTGGGAAGGAGACAGGATGGATAAATTCATGGAGTTCCTCAAGAACAACACGGCGGTCGTCGCGGTCGCGGCGGGCATCGTGTTGTTCATCGCGATGAACGGTATCACGTCTTGCGTCGCGAAGGGCGGCGGGAACGACGCCCCAGCCGATGCGCACGGGCAGTTGGAGCAGAAAAGCGAGCAGCCATCTCATAAGGGGGATGCCGGCGATTCCAAAACCGAGCTGACCGAACGCCAGCGCTCCGCCATCAAAGACTACGACCAGGCTACCAAGCAAATCGTCGAGCAGATCGAGAATTCGAAATGGGCGGCAAATGACGGCAGCGGTTCGATGACGATCAAGGACGGCATCATCATCGAGTCTTACGGAGAGTCCAAGGGCTCGGTCAAGAAGACCAAAAAGCAGGTCCAGACCTTTGCAATCACGGCGGTGGATACCATCGCCGGCGACCAGACGGGAGCTTTAAGCTGGGTGGTCTTCTCCGTAATCGACGCGTCCGGCAACGACCACATCATGACCCTCAGCAGGGTCGATCCCGCTGCACTCACCGGCGAGGGCAACGACACCTATTTCGAGCTCAAGTGCGATATGTTCCACAATGAGAACGGCTATTCGAACAACCGTTGCGCCGAGAGCGCCAAATTCAACGGCATCGAGGGCGATAACTTCAAAAAGGCCATCGACGGCCGCATCAAGGAGTTCAAGCGCTCCGTTATCGAATACCTGCTCGCAAACCATTCCACCACGACCGAGCTGACGTGGGACGGCACGGTCATCGAGAACTTCAACGAGTCCACCCGCACCCTGACGTTTGGCATCAAGAACGCCACGAACGCAGCCGAGGATTCCCTGCCGAGCATTCTCGTCATCTACCACACCGACACCCATGAGTTCGAGGAGGTCGATGTCCAATGATGGACGTAGCCGCCATCAGGGTTGAAGCCCTCGATTACGCCCGCAATGAAGGCATCCTCAACAAGGCGAAACATCACCTCGTTGCGGCCGTAAAGTCTGTTGAGTGCAAGCTCGATGGCATCAAGTCCCCATCGGCCGGACGTGCGGGCGCGTCTTTCGCGCTGGCGCTCGGAATCATGCTGCTGTTCATGCTTCTGACCCCGCATTGCGCCGCGGCTTTCGGCTTGGATGACTTGGTCAACAAGGTCGGGGAAATGATCGGCTCTTGGACCGAGGCCATCGGTCAGGGCATCATGAAGTTCCTCAACGGAACCTTAGTCCAACCCATTGCCAACCTCATGCTCAAATGCACGTTGGGCGATATAAAGAATTGCGTCTCGGCGTCTGACTTGCTCTGCGACTTTGACCATCTCTTGGGAAATACGAGCGGAAAAATTAACCTCGCCGCCCTGGTCACCAACGTGTCCGACAGCGCCATCAAACCAGTTGCCGCCACCCTTCTCGCCATGGGCATGCTGCTCCAGCTCCTCAAGATTGCCAAGAAGATGGATCAAGGCGGCGGCATGATGCCCTCGGTCCGCGAGGTCGTCGCACTGTTCGTCTGGTGCGCCGTCATGATGTACATGGTCCGCAACGGCGTCGGAATCGTCAAAGACCTATACTCCATCGTCTTGGAAATCATCAAGACCGCCAGCACGTCCGCCAGCTCGCTTGGAGCCAATGCCGGTACCGACTGGTGGAGCAAGGACAACCTTATCGTCTTCCCCGAAGACGGCAATATCATCGAAAGCCTGGTCATCCTGCTCGAAGTCGCCATTGCCTATATAGTCGCACAGTTCACCCTGATTATCTCGTACGCCATGATGATCGGTCGCGCCATCGAGATCTACCTTACCGCCATGTTCGCACCCATCCCGTTCGCCCTCATGGGATTCGATGAGACCCGCAGCTGGGGATGGGGATACCTTCGACAGTTCCTCGCGCTGTGTCTCGCCGGCGTCGTAATGGTCGTGGTCCTCTATATGTTCCCCTATCTGGTCGTATCGGTTGTCGGCGATATCGGAACCGGCCTGAGCGGCATCGGGAACGTCGCCCACACGCTCGTCAAAATCATCGCCTGCTGTGGCGTAGTTGCCATGACCCTTGCTAAATCGACGCAGCTCGCCCGCGCCGCTCTCGGCGGCTGATAGCCATGGTTGCGGTCGATCCCGATACCGACCGCACGGTTGCCCTGCGCAAGGCCCGCTTCAAGGTGCGCCTGCGCAGGGCCGCCGAGGCGTGCGGTTACGAAAACCTGTATCAGCTCGGCCGCGTCTGCGGCATCAGCAAGGACTCCTTCAAGAAGTACCTGTCGGGGACGCGCTTGCCGAACTACGAATGCATCCTGCGCCTGTCGCTGGCACTGGGGGTACCCTGCGACTGGCTCATGGGAAGCGATGAGGGGCCGATGCTCCGAGCCGTGCTGAAAGCGCGAGATATCGATTGCGCCTGTAAAAAGAAGAGTCCAGTTACTACCCTCCCCTCCCGTGAAAGGAGCCGCAATGATTCTCATACTCGCAGAGAAGCCGAGTGCTAAGCGCAACTTCGCAAAGGCGCTCAGCGGGACCTCCGGCTCCTATGCCGGCGTGCAGTATAAAATCTGCGCCCTTAGAGGACACGTCATGGGGCTGCTCCCGCCCGACAAGCAGGTGCCTGCCGAGCAGTCCGAAGCCATGCAGAAATGGTCGCTGGAAGGGCTGCCCTGGGACCTCGGGCAATTCGCATGGAAGAAGGGCGTGCTCAAGGGCTGCTCTGATGTCATTTCCGAGTTGAAGCGGGAGCTTACGGGTGTGGACGAGGTCTGCATCGCGACCGATGTGGACCCTTCCGGCGAGGGTGAGCTTTTGGCATGGGAGGCGCTCGAGAAGTGCGGCTGGCACGGCAAGACGAGCCGCATGTACTTCACCGACGAGGCTCCCACGAGCGTCCAGAAGGCCTTCAAGGGCCGTAAGATGCTCGCGGCCATGGAGGAGGACGGAGACTTTGTCAAGGCCCACGTGCGTGAGCGGTGGGACCTCGCATCTATGCAGTTCGTGCGTGCCGCGACCTGCATCGCCCGCGACCACGGGTTTCGCACGGTCGTGCGCGAGGGGCGCCTGAAATCCGTCATGGTGAAGCTCACGGGCGACCAGCTCGAGGCGTACAACGGCTATGTCAAGAAGCCGTTCTTCGAGGCGCGTTTCCGCGACGAGAACGGGAACGTCTTCGCACGTACCTATGAGGACGGGGACACGTGGCGTCACGACAGCGCCGACAAGGTCGACCTGAATGTCCTCCATGAGTCGGCCGTGGTCGAGGACTCGAGGGCGAAGAAGCATACCGCACCCGGCAAGCTGCTCGACCTCGCAGGGCTATCGGGCATCCTCGCCCGCCGCGGACACAAGCCCGCCGATGTCTTGGCCTGCTACCAGAAAATGTATGAGGACCAAGTGGTCAGCTACCCGCGCACCGAGGACAAGCAGATCACGCCCGAGCAGTTCAATGAGCTGTTGCCCCTCGTTGACAGGATCTGCGGGGTCGTCGGGGTCGATCCCGCTATCTGCTCCCACAGGACCGTCCGCAAGACGCATGTCAAGGAGGGCGGTGCACACGGAGCCAACCGACCCGGACTGAACGTTCCCACTGCCCTCGCCGCGCTCGATGCATATGGCAAGTGCGCCCGCGATATCTACGTCGTGCTCGCCAAGAACTACCTGTCGATGCTCGCGGAGGACTATGAGTATGAGCTCGTGAAGGCGCACGTGAAGGAATTTCCCGAGTTCACGGGCTCGACGCAGATACCGCTGTCGCGGGGTTTCAAGGCGATTTTCGATTCCGATGCATCGCAGGAGGAAGCCCAGGAGGGTGCCGAGAAGGAGAATACCGCCGAATTCGGCAAGATTGCCACGCCTTTCTGTTTCGAGGGAGCCAACAAGCGCCCGCAGAAGCCAACCATGAAATGGCTCACGAAGCGCCTCGAGAAGTACAACGTAGGCACGGGCGCCACGCGAACCAGCACGCTCGCCGAGATCACCAAGGACGAGGACCGCGCCCTCATGAGGGAGAAGAAGGGAACGTTGTCCCTCACCGACTGCGGCGCGGTGTCCTACAAATTGCTCGGAGGGTGTCAGATAGCGTCGCCTGAAGCCACCGAGAGGCTCTTCAACCAGATGGAGGCTGTCGGCAGGTTCGAGCTGGATGCGGACGATGTGGTGAACTCCGTGACCGATATGGTTGTCCACGATATCGAGGTCATGAAGAAAAACGGCGAGAAGCTCGGCAGCTTGGGACCCGTTGGGTCCAAGGTCGTCGGGAAATGCCCGCGATGCGGTGCAGACGTCATCGACCGAGGTTCCGGTGCGAAGGCGTGCAGCTGCTCGTCCAACAAAGGCAAGCGCGATAAGGGCGGCAGTTGGGTCCAGACCGAGGGATGCGGGTTCACCATCTGGAAGACGGTCGCGGGCAAGAAGCTGACGGCGGCTCAGCTCGGAAAGCTGCTCGAGGGCGGTACAACCGGGAAGATCTCGGGGTTCAAGTCGAAAACCGGTAAGGAATTCAGTGCGAAGCTCAGGCTGGCTGCGGACAAATCGGGCAAGATCGAGTTCGTGTTCGACGAGAAGGGGAAACGGAAATGAACGGTGAATTAGGGTGTCGCGACACGAGGGGTACAATGGGTAGAGCGAATGAGGTCACGGTAATCGTGCTCAGGAAGCCCGATTGCGGCAGACATGTAGATAACGGCGAGGCGTTTCGGCTCGTCCGCCCCCTGTTCGAGACCAATGGTCTTGAGGTCGGTGACTTCGCCAATTTGGCGAACGGGTTCCTGTTCTCCGTCCAGCCCCGCACTGAAACGTGGGATGGTACGGAGCGCGATGCGCTTGCGGCGGGGCTCTCATGCCTGGGGTCTATCGGGTTTTCGGGCTATATCGCGCAGAAAGCCCTTGAGGATGAGGTTGTAATTGATGCCGGTACCGTGGCCCTCGGGGTCGTCGCACTTGCTGCAACTGCGGCGCTCGCAGCGGGCGGTATCATCGCCTGCGTGAAAGGCGGCCGTGCCATCGGTAGGCGTCTGCTTGCGAGGGGGCTCGCGTGAACCAAGTCGAAGTCGAGTCCGAAGGTAATGGTATCCCCCTGCGCATTGTCTTCATCGCGCCCGCGCTGTTCGGTGTCTCGCTTCTTGGCGCGGGGTTGATAACCCTTTCGGTGGGTCTGCCCGAAGATGCCGCGCATGTCATCTCATCGCTGGTCGCACTTGCGGCCATGGCCTGGCTGTATCGGTTCTTCGGTCTTGGATTCAGCCGCCTCGGGGTGGTTGCCGCGCTTTCCGCAGTCAGTGCCGGGGTCTTGCTGCAAGCCGTCTCAATCGGCACTATCGCGATAGTCTCTAAAATCGATACCGCGGCGACGGTCGCCATCACACTCCCCTATCTGCTACGGCTTTGCGTTATCGATCCGGTTGCGGAGGAGCTGTGCTTTCGCGGCGTCTCGCTGGCGGCATTGGAGCGGTGCGGCTTGCCGTTCTGGGTTGCGAACCTCATCCAAGCCGTGCTGTTCGCCTGCTTCCATTTCAATGTCGTGCAGTCGGCATATGCCCTTGTCTGCGCCTTGGTCTTGGGCGGTCTCAGTCAGCGCGACGGGATCAGCTCGAGCATCATCGCGCATTGTGTCTGCAACCTGACGGGTCTGGTTCTCGGCTTGGTTCTCACCTACTTCGCCTAGCGATAGATCTTGTGGGCATTTCCGACGGCGAGCCGATAATCTTTCTGCAATTTATCGCCGTGCTATCATTGTGTCATAGGCCGTACCCCAAGCGGCTTTCGAGATAGACAGGATGAAGACATGAAGCGAATTATCGTTTCCGCAATGACGGCTGTCGCCGTTTTCGGTTTTGGTGCGGGTCTCGCTGGCTGCGGAGCAAGCATACAGAGCGGTCAATCAAACACCATTCAATCTGCGAGTGCGGAACTGGGCGATTCCTCGGTGAATATCAGCGTTGTCGGATATCGCCTGGGACGCGGGTCTTGGGAGGTCAATTCCTCAACGGAGACGGGAACCTCGTCCGGTTCTCTCGGAGTGCAGAAGGTACTCGTCTGCGACCTGCTGCTGACGAACAATTCAGACACCAAGATGATCATCTCGCCAATCGATATGCTGTCTGCGTCGCAAAATGGAGATACCCTGCAATTCGGGGCTTTGTACGATGATGAGGGCAACTATCGGAACCCCGAGTCGGTCGAGGTCGAACCGGGGCAGACTGCGTGCGGGATTGCCATCTGGAATATCGACAACCTGCAGGCACCCGTGAAAATCAAATTCAAATGCGGCGGCGCGGTACTGCTGACGATCATGCCAAGCAAGCTCACAGAGGGCGAGTAGGCAGTTGGGTGCCTTGGCGGTGTGGGGCTACTTCTGTCCCGTTGCTGCGCCAGTGGACGGCAAACATCGAGTATGGAAGCGGTAAACCGCTTTGAAAGGACCTGCTATGAGTCAGATTGAGAACAAGATGGACGATTTCATGCCCTTCGGGGGTGAGATTCGAAGCAAATATCCGGAGGACGATGAGACAGTTCAGCATGCCATCATCGATGCATGCTTCGCTGCATTGGATGACATTATGTTTCCCATGGACGATCGGGGAAAGCGACCTTCGGAGTGCCAGGTGTTTTTCGCCGTGCAGCGCATGTACGGTGCCGAGGGGGAACGGGATTATTTCCTTCTCAGCGATGCCGATACAATCCCCGATGAGCACCCCTTTACACGCGATGGTGCAGACTGGGGTGAGTGCGGCGGAGCCCTTGCGTGTAAGGTCCTCAGCGAACCGCCGACCCTTCTGACGTTCCATGAACTTGCTCCCGCCGGTGTCGATACGCTCCGCGATGAGGACGGCTACCTCTTCGATGTGCCCAGCGAGGCGGTTGAGAAGGTTTTCGGCGATGAGACACTCACCATGCCTTCGATGCTCACGCTTCTGGAGGTTGAGTTGAAGGTCGATGATGCCCTTGCCGAGCTCGAGGCGCAGCCCGAGGCCACTGAGTCGCTCGATGAGCTTGTTAGTGCGAAGACCGAAGAAGCTTCGCTTGATGCCGAAGAGGATCTTGGGGAGCGTGGGGACGCAAACCGTTGACGGTTCGGCTTGGTGTGTAGCTCGGTAGGCGCATAAGGCGCTACCGAGCTACACGGATAAGAAGAATAAGAAGAAGAAAAATAAAAAGAAGGATAAGAACGAGGAAAAGCAGGGGGATATGCGGATGAGGAAGGGTTCGTAGCACATACGGCTATAAATCTAGTTCGCATATGTAGAAGTCGTTTACGCAATCACGAGAGCTACTTGTGTCCCGTTGGGATTTCCAGCTTGTGCCGAGCGCGATGATTCGAGTGTGACCACCCTGACTGTCTGGAGGAACTATGAACCGCATCGGTTTGAAAGACTACCTGCTCAATGAGGCAAGCGATAGCGATTTGCTGGACTGCGCGAAAGCGTATGATACCGCAAACCAGTACGGCCATTTCGATACGTATGATTCCGTGGAGGAAGCCGCTAAGCTCTGCGGCTGGGACGTGGAGACCGCTCTCAGCGAGAGCCGCCACGTTGAGTCGGATGCCGACTGCTACCGCTTCAACGGATATGGGCACCTCGAGGCCGTCAGCAACGAGAGCCTGCTCGAAGATGCCCGCGACAACATCGACGATATCATCGATTGGCTCGAGGGTGCCAGCCGATATGAGCTTATGGACGTCAGCTCCGATGTCGAGTTGTTTGTCGATGCGAAAGACCCGTTTGAGATCATCAACGAGGTGGACTGTTCCTCCCATAACCATGGCAATGACATCGAGGTCAATTTGAGCCGCGGTGATAAAAAGGCAACACTTTGCTTCTCGAATTTCAACGGTACCAGCTGGAACGATACCGATGCGGAGAAGATCGGTATCGCAGAGGTGGCGTACGCCACAGCCAAGAGCTATAACGCGTACGCCAATGGCGCCAGCACCAAGGAGGTGCAGGCGACGTTTTTCAAGGAGAACGGGCGCAGGCTCTCAACCGCACGTGCAGACAAGCTGACGGACGCTTGCGAGAAGAATATGGACTCCCTGAAGCAAGTACTCAAGGATCCTGAAATCGCGGCGCTAGACAATCTGTTCAACGTTGAGCTTTGCAGCGAGACATATTGCGCGACACTTGCCAATGAGGCTTCGGAATGTAAATACATCGCATCAGCCCTCGAGAAGATGGGCTTCGATGTGGAAAACGACCGTGCCATCGAGAAGCATGCCGAGATTGAGCCCAAGCAGCGCATCGTTTTCGATAGGATGATCGGAAGAGTCGGCGATAGCTACCTTGAAGTGGTCAATCAGCTCGATAATTTCTTCGATACCGACCGCATCGGTCAATCTGAGTTCATCAACGACAACTGGGGAAACCCGATTCTCGTCAAGGGCGGTCGCAATGGATATGGCGATACGCCCTGCGTATTCACCGTCTATGAGGACTTCGTTGACGCGATGGACACCTCTCCGTCCGATACCAGCGGGGACAACATCTTCGCCGACTGCAAAATCGATGGCATCTGGGATGAAAACGGTTCGCTGATCCTGACCGGTGCGCTTCCCGACGGATACGCCCCGATCTGTGAAATCCTCGGTGCACACGCCTGCGCGGAGATGCGCCAGCTGACCGACAAGGGCGGGCGCCTCTATTTGGATTACCTAGCAGTTGACGGGTTCCATCTTCCCAAGGATGGCATCGAGGCGATGGGGTTCGTCTACCGAGAGGGAGATGAGAGCTCATTCATCCATGACCTGTGGGACAACCCCGAGATGTGCTCCCGCCCGCGTTTTGCCGAGAAGGCACTCGATATGCCCGCCGAGGAATACATCATGCATCACGATGGCGTGAAAACCGAGTTCCAGATTACTGAGGTCAAGAAGGATTCGTTCGCCTATGAGCAGGGCGCACGCTACGATGCTAAGGTTCTCACCAATGGGCATGACTGCGGTAACGGTCGTTTCTGCGCCGATCTTAGCGAGGCGCATGAGTTTTGCCAGCAGTTTGCCGACAGTGTGGTTGGGCTTGGCGAGAGCCTTGACGATATGTGCGAGGATCGTTGCGAGGTTGCCTCTCTTGCGCAGGATGTCGATGCGGACAATCGCGACCAGGAATATAACAATCACGACAATTCGGAAATCGGAGAGTAGCTATGTATAGAGTCCATGGCTTCCAGGACAAGGATCAGCTTCTCGAGATGCTCGTCAAGGACGACAACATGACGTTCTTCCCCGAGTTCAACCTTCTCGCAGTCACCTCCAGTTTCGATCCGAGCGAAGAGCCGGAGACACGGCAGACCGCCATCTTCAACGTCAAAACCCACGAGATCGCTAGCGGTGAGTTCTTCAAAGGCTGCGACTATGTATCCGATATGGTTTTCGAGGGCGGGCAATGCAAGGCCCTCGCCATCATCGATTCATACGAGCAGGATTCCGATGGATTCACCTTCCACGACCGCCGAATCGATATGCTGTCCCGCCTGTTCTCGTGGAGTTCGACCATCACTGCCGGCAGCATTTCCGATATGGTACGTCGCGCCTCTTATTACCAAAAACACCTGATGTCGAATCGGGAGAGTTTTGAACTGTCGCACGGCAAGCCGCTTTCCGAGATATCGGAGCGTCCGGTCGGGGCGGACGCCAAGGAGCTACTCGATAAGCTCACGTCGAGTGAGACGGTGAGCTATTTTCCCGAGTTCAACCTCCTCGTCACGACCACTGAATACGACCCGCTCGGTCTTCATGACCGCGACACGTGCGTCTTCAACGTCTTCCCATCCGAGCTTGCCTACGAGAATCTGTTCCATGGATTCGAGAACGTAGTTGACATCCCCTACAGCGGACCTGTTGTCGACCCCATCGCCTTTCAGCCGACCTTTATCGACTCTGCCGAGCGGGACCGCTCCAACGATGTCGACCTCGGCAGCCTGGCTATGCTCCTGTCCGGCAGCGATGTCATCAGCACGCAGTCAGTCCCCGAGCTTCTCGAAACGATGGCGGATCGTTTCGGCATCGAACCCGAGGAACGTACCCTCAACGCCAATCGGGCGCAGGCGGAGGAATGCATCCGCACGGGCGTGCCGGATATTCAAGTCGAGATCGATTGCACGAACGACGACAACTTCATCGAAGGAACGGTGACGGTCGAGGGCGAGTCCTGCTACTTCTACCGCCCGAACAATTCTCGCGATACCGAGGATTATGACTCGGTTATCTTGGAGCCTTTCCGTCCCGATGGGTTCGAGGGCGATATCGAGGAAATTGAGCTGCCCGCCGCAATCGATCAGAATTGCGAGCTCGCCGAACTGGTCGTGTCCGTGGCGACCGAGCCGTATATGGATCCCGACAAGGCGGTCGGACGCGAGCAGAGCATTGATTCGCTTTGCGATGAGAAGACCGAGGTGTCCGAATCGATGAGGTACGGCATGGAGGGCGTCGGCCTTCCCATGCTCGACGCCTCGGAACATCTCGCGAACTACTAGGTTTCGACTTTATTGCAAAAGGGGCGCGGCCGATTTGCGGGTGCGCCCCTTTTTTGGTGTCGCGGGAGACTACCGGTAAAGACGGGCGACCCACTTTCTACTTCCGTCCCATAGATCATCAGGTGGCCATTGGCTCCCATACTTTGAATCGTATATGAAATGCGAGAACGATGGGAGCCATCATGGCCTTGGTCATCAACCTGCACGGCCCGAATACCAACACGCTCGGCAATCTCACCGCAGGCGCCCTTGCGGAGATGGGCTACAGTACCGCCGCCGTACCGTCCTGCCGCCGAGAGATGGAGCTCGCTGCATTGGGCGGCGATGAGCGGGCGATCCGGCTCACGGACGGCTCCCTCGAAAGTTGTGTCGAGCTCGCGTCCATGCAGGCCGAACGTAACCAGCGCTCCATCGACCCCGATCTGGATGCGGTGATCGTCTGCGGACCTGTAGTCGATAGCTTCTGGAGCTATAAGGGCAACCGCGAGGACTCCTTCTACCGTGCCGCCATCGAGACGGCGCTTGAGCTGGACGCCGCCCAGTACGAGCTTGTCCCCAGCGGCAGCCTTACCGAGCATACCCTTGCTCAGTTCAGGTCCTTTCTCAGGGATTGCGGGGTCAGGCCGCGAATCAGCGGACAGCTCGATTACGGGTACCACGACATCATCGACATCGTCCGCGGCGAGGTCGCACTCGACCGCAAGGAGCATCCCGTAAAGAGTGTCGAGAAAGTCGACGTCGCCCCCGATTGCGAGAAGGTCATCGCTGGCTTCAAAAATGCGGCGATCAGCGTGCAGGAGGCCATCAAGTCCCTTCCCGAGGGAAGCGAAATGCGAATGAAACTCGAGAGCATGGTCGACCGCGCCCTGGAGGACGGCTACGGCGGCATCCATATCGAGACCGTCAGGAAACCTACGGGTAAGACGATAAGTCTAGGCGACTTGGTTCAGCCGGAAGTCGATGCCGCATCCAGGCGCAAAGACGTCCGCGATGAGGTGGCTGCTCGCGAGGCAGAACCCGCCGATTCGAAGGCTGTGGAAACCCACGGGCAGGATGAGGGCAAGGAGAACAAGAATAAGAAGAATACAGAGAAGGATATGGCAAACGAATTCGAGTCGAAGAAACCCGAGTACATCAATATCAGCTTCGAGAACAAGGACGTCCGTGTGAAGCCGTATACGGATCGCAACGGCAACGAGCGCCTGCGCATCAACATGACGATGCCGAAGGGTACCGTTGTCGGGGGTAAGGACCTTTCCGGCATGAAGGTCTCCATGCCCGCCCGCGAGTTCATGAAGCAGGACAAGGATGCCGGAAAGGCGGTCAAGTACGGTTTCCGCTCCGACCGCGATGTACATTTCTTCAAGTACGATGAGCAGAATCAACGCATCGACTATCCCGGCGAGGGCGAGACGGCAATCATGCCGAGTGACTTGGCCGCTGCCGTGTCGGCGGCCTATCAGGGCAAGGAGGCCGCTAAGCCGGAGCCGCACCGTGCCGCGAGCTACAAATACACGGGACTCACCTTCGCGCCCTGCGATATGAAGGTCAAGACCGTTCCCGTTGAGGACGGCCCCGATAAGAACTTCCTGCTGTGCAAGCTGCCTCCCCACACCATGGTCGGCAACCAAGACCTCGGCGGCATGATTGTGAGCAAGTTCCTCACGGACAGGCAGCTGCCCTATGCGCAGTCCGGTAAGCCCTTCACGGCGAGCTTCCAAACTGAATTGCCTGTCCGCGTCTATCCTGTCAGCGGCGAGGATTCCCGCGACAACTTCGACTATGACTACCGTAGCCCTCGGGAGTTCAGCGCGGGAGCCCTGGTCGCCGGCATCGAGGACGCCTACGATGCACGCCTGCTCAACGCTCGCGACTACGAGGAAAAACTAGTTGCCTCAGGTGCGGAAATGTCCCCCGCCGCCGCGGAGGCCAAAAAGATGCTCGAGGACCGCGATGGGGCGGCCACACGCCAGGGCAGCAAGGCCGCGGCTCTGGCGTTCTACCAGCAGGGCGGCGGCGAGGATGCGCCGCTGAATGACCTCTGCGACGCCAAGAGCGACGAGGCGGATGCGTGGCAGGGCGACCGGCCCTTCGTGATCGCGGGGCCAGAGCCCGATCTCTATGACGAGGACGTCGAGTTCTAGAGACCGACGGGCGGGCCGTCCGGGTCTATTTCTGTCCCCGCGGGGGCTAGATGCCGTTTGGGGTCGTAAAGTCAGAATGTACGTATGCGTAATTCTCGAATTCGACTGGAGCGGCGATGGTGCGGGAAATACCCATAGACATTCTCGAAGGGTTCAAGGTACCCGATGCGACGCTTCTCTGCCGCCGAGGCGATTCGTGGACGGTGGAACGGAACGGATCGGCCGCTGGTGCCTTCATCTCCGGTTGCGTTGAGGCTTCGGAGCGCCTTTACCCGGAGCCTAACGGGCAGCTCATCTTGTCAGGTGACGGCGGCGCCACCGCAGCCGCGCGAATCTATGCCATCCCAAGCGGGCTTTTTTCGATTGTTGAAAAGATTCGCGAGATGAGGGATATCCCCCAGGAGGAAAGCTACGAGATGGTTCTGGGAAAGGCGGTAGGCAGCCATGGGCTAATCAACCTCGGCAACCTCGCGGCCATCGCGATCAAAGCAGCTGAGCCGGCGGTCCCGTCTCAACCGGACAGGCATGTCGTCTTGGCGAGCGGCCCTGCTCGAATCAAGGAGCTCGCCGACGATATCGGTGCGAGCTGGGCACGCGAAGCCGTCTCGCGAATCGCCGACCCTTCGCACTTTGCAGATGTCGAGATTCCAGGCGGGCTTATCGATGAAATTCTGGACAGCGCGTGGCGGACGGCTGGCGAAGACAAGGCTGTCTATGACGAGCTGCGCTCGGATATCGGGTTCGCGCGGGGCGTCATCCGCGATGCCTTCGGCAGGGACCTCGAGTCCGAGGCGGAGTTCTACGATTCCAGCGCGACCGATAACGTCTGCTCCATGCTCGAGGATATCGACACGACGGGGCGCATCGTGATCCTCGAGGATACGGCCTCGGGCCTTTGCGAGTACCTGTTCTCGGATACCGAATCCTTCACTAGGGCGCAGCCACGCAGCGTCGGCGAATTCGCGTCCGATCTCGCCTGCGGGCGCTATCGCCTCGTTGACGATGCCCGGGATTTCGAGCTGGTCGTGGAAGACGGCAAGCTGGTCCTCGACGAGAACCCGCACATGGCACACGGCGGCGGGAAATACGGGGTCCTGTTCGTATCCAAATCGCTGAGCGATAGGGTCATCGCCATGGAAGATGCGGAGCTCGCCCGGGAGATGTCGCGCCTGCGCATGCGGCGAGGGATGCCCGCTGAGAACCTCATCGTGCGCATGGCGGAGATGAGCGGCGATATCGCGGGCGTCGAGCGGGACATCTGCTCGATTTTCGGTTGGGATTTCTGCGGCAACGGGCGAATGGAGTCGCTCGACGACCTCATGGAGGCCGTCGAGCTCGAATCAACGCAAGCGTATGGGCGTAGCGGAAGGGTCAAAGCCTGACTATAGGAGGGACGAAATGGATATCGATATCCGGGAAACCGGAATCAAACCAGATCCGAAGGGAAACGTCGAGCTCGTGAGGTTCGGCTCGACGGCGATTCTGTTCTGCGGCGGAGACGAGCCGTTCGCAGTCGTGAATGGGTATGACGGCAAGACCGGAGAGTGGTCGGGGGATGCCGTGCAGGTCGATGACCTGTCTGCCGCATGGGATATCGCCGACCCGGAAATCATCGAGGACGCCACCGTCAAATGGACGCGCAGCGACGTGGCGGACATTCTCGAGGGCAGGGGCATCGAGGCGAACGATTGGAACATCGACGCGGCCATCAAGGACCCCGACCTTGAGAACTCCCCTTCCCTTTTGGGTGAAATGTCAAAGGACGGCGGCAGGGACTATCTCGATTTGACCATCACCCAGCTCTGCTCCATCGGTGCGCTCGATGTCCCCGAGGGGTTCAGGCTCGAAGAGGGGCTGGACGACATCGCGGAACGCATGGACGAGTATTGTGCGAGCGACAATCTCGGCGATATGGCCCCGCTGACGGAGCGATAGGGATTCCGTCGCCTTCGGAAGGCGTGCCGCTGCGGCAAGAAAAGCGGCGTTCGCGCGTATGCCCGTATCCTGTTCCGCAAATAGAGCCGTCTGAGAAAAGAGACAAGATGAACGAACAGGACAACATCTTCGAGAGGACCGAACAGCAGGTGCTCTTCTACCTATACGAGAACAGGGACCATACCGTCAGCCGCGCCGAGCTTCGGGAAAACATCAACACCGCGCCGGTCGAGTCCACGTTCGAGTCGATTTTGACTTCCCTCAAGGTCAAGAAGCTCATCGAGTTCGATCCGTCTGGCAACGTGGCAATCGCCTAGGAGGTTCCGATGATAGCCAAAGGCTCCTGCGAGATAACCCTCAGCCGCGATGAGCTTGTCGAGATGCTCGCCAAGCTCTACCTGCTGGACGGCGGCTACTCGTCCTTCAATCTAGTGCCGTCCACCGAAATCGCAAAGCTGATCGTCAAGAAATGCTCCGTCAGCGCGACCGGCGGCGACTTCTCCCTCCCCCTCACCGCGCTGCAGCTGCTCAGGGTTTCCGCACTCCTCGAGAAGGCCTCGGGGAGACACATCACGACCGAGGCGTACCGCCGCGCCGATACGGCCGTCGATAAGATCTCGGACCGTTGCGACCCATGCCATTTCAAGCTGACGCCCTCGGAGCGCGAGTTCTACATGGCGGCAATCGATGCGCTCGAGAAATCGGTCGGGCAGCGCGTTACCATCCGTGAGCTCTCCAACCAGGCGGGCGTGCAATATGAACCGTTCCGCCGCTTGGTGAAGAGGCTCGAGCATATCGGCTATATCGAGCGCTTCGGCAAGCTCACCGCCTCATTCGACCGCGACCGCGCAATGGAGCTCCTGCATGTAGGCATCTAGATTAACTGTTGGAGTCAACCCATGGATAATTTCGGCAACATCCACCCAATCGATTTCGAGCCCGTCAGGGATCTCATTATCGTGGCGTATAAGTCTGGGGATTTTGAAGCGGCGGATGAGATCATCGCCCGCAACACGGTCAAGGAGACGGCCATGCTCTCGAGACTCGTGAACGGCGCCATGGATGCGTATTGCTGGTCGAGCGGCCGCGGGGTCTCGCACATGCTCTCACGTACGTCCCATCCGGGGTACACGCTCCAGCTCACCACCTTTCACCGCGGCCATGCGTGGGGCGATATCGATGTCAAGCATGCCGGCAAAGGAGAACTCAATCTGCCCGATGGCGTGTGCGCGGTGGGTGTGGAGCATGCTGGTCTGGGTATCGAGGAGGAACTCGCCGAGCGTTTCGGCATCTATATCACGCCTGACATGTATGAACAGTTCGGGCGTGAGGACGGAAGGTCTGTAAGCGTTGAACCTGTTTGCCGGGACGAGCGCGGTGCGGACTGCGAACTTTCGAGCGATGAGCGTTAGGAGTCGACATGGGAACCCACCATCAGCCCTATTTTCTGGAAAAGGCTAAAGAAGACCTCGTACACCATAGCGCCGCATGGGTCGTGAAGCAGCCTGAGCGCTCCCCTATCTTCGTCGATTGCCACGCCGTCGAAGATTCCTCGCTTGCTCGCGGGTGGGATTTACAGGTGACGATCTGGAGTCGCGACGAGGCGGGAATCTGGTCGTGCGGTGGGGCGATTCAGGAGCGCGGGTCGCTTGGGGATGCGCACGATGCGGCACGGTTTGCCGAGGCACTTGCCGCCGACTCTGGTGCCGCTACCATGATCCCCTACAACGTCTTCGAGGAGGTCGTGGATGAGCATGACACGAACTATCTCATCGCGCTCGCCATCTGCATCGATCAGCTGCCCAGCTGTGTGACAGGCGATGAGGTCTCTAGACGAATCAGGCTCAACGCCGACCAAGATATGGATGAACGTCGCGGAGTTACGGTGCGTGAGCAGGACGGGCCGTCGGTCTCGCTCGATGAACTGGCAGAGGTGTATGGGGACCAAGCTGAGGCGGATGAGGTGGAAGTTGCCTTGGAGCGTTGAGGTGTGCCTTTGCGGCACGAGGGGTTGCCACCTCTCGCCGTTTGGGATACTCGGGCAGATGGAGGGTTATGCTCTAGAGCTTTCCTGTCTCGCCCTCCATCGTGTTTGGGGCGCCGTGCCGGGTGATTTCATCTGGCACGGCTTTTTTCGTGGGTGAGTGAGAAGAAGCGACCTGCGTGGCGCTGCTTCAGAGAGCCTTGGTGGGATGAGAATAATAACAAGTTGCTGTACTGCGGGACGCCAAGAAAGGCGTCCCGTTTGCTGTTCTAAGTGAGGTACCGAGCTGCTTGGAGTGCCGCAGCGGCAAGACCACCCCAAAAACCTACGCCACCCCTACCCTTGGCTCGTATCTACCAACCCTGAGCGAAGGGAGCCGCATATGCATGCAGCGGCATTTTCGCCTCGGGGGGGGGGTCGCTCCTAAGACGACCCGCCTCAGAGGCCAGTCAATCATCGAGTATGTTCTGCTAATCGCGATTATCGGCCTGGTTATCGTGTTCGCAGGCCAGGGCGTTGCCGGCGCCATCCGCAACCAGTTCAACCTGGCCGGCAATACGGTGAACAGCGGGACAAGCGCTGGCACCGAGAGCGGTGGCGCATCCGGCGGAGGCTCCACCGGTGCCGCTTCCGCGACCGTCCAGGCGGCCGTCGCCAAGGACGCGAAGGACTGGACGCTCGGTGAGCAGAAGGCCGTGGCCGAGGACATCGCCGCGAAGGGCGAGGCGTCTCCCGCATATTCTAAGGTGAAGGCCGCGATGGATGTCGGCACAAAGTGGTCAA
>NZ_QRWO01000016.1:0-61604 GCF_003459655.1 Collinsella sp. AF19-1LB | reverse complement strand
CTCGTATGTATCGAGGTATTCCTGCTTGAGCGTCTGCGAGGACGACTTGATCTTTTCCACGAGCGTGCCGGCCTCGATGAAGTAGAACGAGTTGGTGAGGTCTGCCAGGTCGTCGAGCAGATGGCTTGAAATGAGCACGCTGCGTCCCCGCGCCACCTCGCTGCGCATCGCGTCGCAGGAGGTTTTCCGCTTTCCCGGATCGAGGCCGTTCAGCGGTTCATCGAGGATGAGGTACGGGCAATCGGTCGCTATCGCCATGGCAAGCTTTACCTGCTGCTTCATTCCTGTCGAGAGTTTACGGGTCGGCTTGTCGAGATATGGGGAGATTCCGAGGGAGTCGCAGAGCGAGTCGATGTCGGCGGCCGATTTCCACGCCTCCCTAACGAAAGCAAGGTGCTCGATGGCCGATAGCGTGGGATAGAGATCCGCGCTGCCCGAAGAGCTCAGGTAGACGAGTTCTGCAAATTCGGCTGATCGACGTTGGCTGATTCCGTCTGCCGCCAGGTTTCCCGAGCGGATGCGGGCGGGAAATTGGCCCGACAGCGCTTCAAGAAGGGTGGTTTTCCCCGAGCCGTTGGGAGCAACGAGGCCCGCCGCCGTTCCCGGGCCCAGGAAAAGCGATCCGATTGAAAGTATCGTCGTGCTCCCGTATCCCACGCTCGCGTCCAGAAGCTCGAGCCCATGGTGCTTTTTAGCGGGTCCAGCCTGTTTGGGCGAACGTGCCGCAACGGCGCCGACCGCAAAAAGGACCGCGACGTATGCCAGGGCCACGGCAAGCATCGATGCGCTGCCTGAACCGGAGCCAATGAATTCTGTCGGGAAGCATCCTACGTAGCCCGTGGCCTCGATAGGCGAGAACACGGCCAGCGGCAGGAGCCCGAGCACGGCATTATGCTCCAGCGCCGAATCGGACAGCAACGGGAATGCCGGGGCCGCGACAAGCAGCGCTGAGGTAAGGGGGCCCGCGAGGACGCGCCTCGTTGCGGTCGATAGGACGGCGGAGCAAACGGATATCAAGGTTCCGCCCGCAAGCAGCGCGAGAAGCAGGGTCGTGAAGACGTTTCCCGCGGTCGTGGTGGCAAGCGCGCCGTCATGGAAGAAGGCGATCGGGTACCCAATTTGCCCGAAGCCGTTTAGGACCAAGGCGTAAATGCCCCCGGGTGCGAGGCCGGCGAGGAGCATCGCGGTCCCCGCGGCGATTATCGAAAACACGATCTGGATAAGGCGCCGGAATTTGGGCGCGGGCGCCTTCGCCGCCAGGGTCGCAGGCCTTGTGGCGCCGAGCACGAGTATCGACGAGAGAAGGAAGGGGATGAAGGGAAGGAAAGACGGCGCCGTGGCAATGGCGTAAGGCAGGAAGGAAAGGAATGGCAGGTCGTTTGCGGAGGCCGGGATATCCGTGATGCCGGAGCTGCTCAGGGCACGGCAATACGCGAGCGCCGCGTCATTGGTCTCTCGGTCTCCCACGATGGACCCGGATTGGAAGCCTTCGCCCATGAGCGCGTAGTAGCTCTCGGCAGAATCGAGAAAGGCGGCGTCGGTTTGAGCGGCAAGGGCGGCGTTCGCGTATCTTGCAAGCTCCGCGTCAGCTTGCTGCTCTGGCGATAGGTCTGTGCCGCTGGCCTGGGGTGCGCGCGTATTGAATGCGTCGACAAAGCCCTGCATGCCCTGCTTCATAAAGAAGGGCCCGTAGATGGGTGAATTGAACGCAATGGGGACGGAAAAGGCTGCAGCGAGAACGAGCGTAGAGATCCATGCGGCCTTGTCTCTTAGGATCAGTTTGAGAAGAAGTCGACAGTACATTTGGAAGCACCTACGTTCCTCAAAGAATTGTTAGATTAAAAGTAACAGACCGGATGAAGATACGTGCGACGGGGGCGAGGCGAATGGCTGAGCGGTATCGATACGCTGGTTCAACGGTATTATATTGACCACATAGATTTTTAACTTGCATTTCTACCCGCCCTTTTCGTAGAGTCGCCGATACGTGCTTAGCGCACCCTCGGCGCGTCCGGCAGGCTTTGCGAAATGGGATCCAGGAGACTTCGGCGCAGCATCATCTTGCGGAATGCTTCTAATGAGCCTCCCATCCTTCAAAAACAGAATCTCATCGCACAGCCTATCGACCGAATCCAAGATGTGGGATGACATGATGATGCACGTACCAGAATCGGCCAGCTTCCTGAGAATCTCGGAATGCAAGTCCACCCTGCTGGGGTCGAGCGCGTTCATGGGCTCATCTAATAGAAGGTACCGCGCGCCCGTCGCATACGCAATCGCCAGGGTAAGCTGCTGCTTCATGCCCTGGCTCAGAGTGCGGATCCTCATCTTCGCGAACTCGCCTATCTGCGTTTGTTCCACTATCTCTTCGATATCGCGAGCATGCGGCCACATATCGCAAACCATCTTGAGGTGATCTTCCGCACGCAATCCGGGATACAGCAGCGTCCCCTCACCAGGTGCATAGAAGATCATAGAACGGACCTCTCTCGCACCCGTACCCTGCACCTCATCCAGAACGATGCTCCCGTCCACGCGAGGACCCGGCAAACCTGCCATCGCACGCAGCAACGTCGTCTTTCCATGCCCGTTCGGAGCGACGAGACCGTAGACCGTACCCGGGGCAAACTCAGCGTTCACCGAATCTACGAGCACCTTCTTTCCATAAGAGATCGTCAGCGTTTGAAGGTCAATCATCGAGATCATCCCCTTTCGATCTTTGGAACACTCAGGCGCACCATCAACGGAGATACGGCGCCCAAGACCACCAGCAGAGCGCCCGATGCGCCGACGACCTCTCCAAAAGGCATCGCGTTCGTCCCTCGCCCAAGGAACCCAATCGTCCCCACCTGGGAAGCGGGATCAAACGAGGCGAATGGAGCCAGCAGCGCGACGCCCATGCCCACGCTTTCAACATGAGCGCTCAACGAACCCAACACCAAGAGAACCGCGCAAACCATTCCGGTGACAACGGGGTTGCGGCTAATCGCTGCTGTCAACGCAGCGACGACGGAAATCACGCCGTATGCCATGACCAGCAACGGAATACTGCACAACACCGCCTCCCCCACCGTGGACGTTGTCGAAGCTCCCGCCCGAATGTGAGCGACGGGATACTCCGATCCACCCGCACCGTTCTTAATCACGGACACAACGACAGCGGGAACCATCGACACCAAAAGCAGCACCAAGCCAAGCAGGAGAGCCAGCGCAACAGCCGTCAGAAAACGCACATGCGCTGTTGCGGGGATCTGGAGAACCAGAAGGGAACGACACTGCAGGTGGGTGCACGCGAGCGATGTGACAACCACGGGCAACAGCAAAAATAAGGAGGGAAGCGCTGCCTGGAGATACGAAAGGAGGATTAATGGGGGCATCTTCGTACTTAACTCGTAAACCTTGGGGTCCGGCAAGCTCGCGATCGACTCAAGCAGAAGGGCGCGCGCCTCCGCACGAGAAGGAGTCTCCGGCTCGATTCCGATCGATTGCAGGAGAGTCGCATCTGCCGCGCCCAGCTCACCTCGAGCGCGCTCGTACGTCGCAAGGCTTCGAAACCCCTCCGCAGGCATAGGCGCGTACACGAAACCCGAAAGAGCATCCCGCATGTCTTCCAGGGCCGCTTTGCCCTCGACGTCCATATTCGCAGCGTTCTGCTCTAGATACCGATCTATTGAACGGAGCTCTCCATCCCTATACCGAACAGCGGAAACGTTATCAGCGTCAGGAAACATCTCGACCAGAGCCGGGGCCAGCATCGTCGTCGACATTGCAATCGCGCATACGGCGAGGGTAGGAGAACGCAGGAGCAGTTTCCCCATCGTTCTTACGTATGCAACGGCGAAGGCACAAGCGCTCGAACGAGTTGCCGTTCTCGATGCAGTGAAGGAACCTCTCTCAAGACAAATCGGGGATATCGGGCACGCGCAGCCGCTCTTTCCAGCAACGCAAAGCAGGCTAATTGCCAGCACCTCGATCCCGATTGCGCATACGAGGGCAATCGCGCCACGCTCGAAGCAAAGTCCAGGCAGATTCACTATCTGCGTTGTCGGGTACGGGCTATAGGCGCCGACGGTCAACTCAGTGTTCGCATACGTAAGGGGATTCAACAGGGCGAACTCACGTAAAGCGATGGATCTTCCGTAATACCCGGGAACCATCGTCACCCCCATCAGGGCACATACGAACACGATTCCAAGCGTAGGGTTATTGGCAATCTTCACGGCAAGGTGAACGACAAGCGAGATGAACGCTGCCACCAAGAATTGCAAGATGGCCGTCTGCGCGAACACCAGCCAAGCCGGTTTGATAACCGGAGTCGCATATTGAATGTAGCCTATCGGATAGAACGGCGAGCCCGGGCCATTCTTCACAAGCGCGGCGATTATCCCTGGAAGATTGATGGCGAGGACGGCAAGCATTGCAAAAACACTCGCCCATACGCTCGATGCAACAAGTCTACCCAGCTCGCCCATCGGTGCCTGGATGATGAGCTTTTCACGTTTGTTAAGACGCGCGGCAAGGAACGAGACGGCAACGGCCGTTGCGACCCATAGCAAGTACTCCTTCGATCCGTCATAATAGGTGTACTCTCCATCCGATATCTGCAGAAACGGAAGTAGGGGAGAGAGCGGTGCCAAGATAAGACGTCCCGCGGCAAGAGGGTACAGAAGCGCGGGCATGCTTGATGAAGAGGTACAGACACCGTCCTCCCCCGCATTCACAAGCGCATCCGCATAGGATGCTGACAATTCCTGCTCAACACGGGTTATTCCCGACTCGAGGTATTCGACCCGTCCGTCGATGCCAGCCGCGCTCCTGAAGACGGGCAGAGCACAAAGAACCATCAACGCAACAACGACAACACAGAGCGACCTGGAGGAGAGAAGCGACCTAAAGATCGCCTTCGAGATTTTGAGCATATTCATCGCCAACCTTAACCTCATCCAGTCGGAACAGAAGGGCCGAACAAAATGCTCGGCCCTTATTACTTGCCGGCAAAGTCAATTTAACATAAACTGTTAAAAAGTAACCTGAGTTTTTTAAATTCTTCGGAGGTTATTATGAGTTCCGACAATCGCACTCCCCGGCTTCATTCCTTCCGCATCGCATGTGCGATAGCCTCTGCGACCCTTTGCGCCACCGCCATCGCACAAGTGGCGTTCTCCTTAAAGCCAGCAATCGAAGTGCTCGACAACCCTGTAATTGCAGACTCCCCCGCGTATCCAGCCCTTGCGATCTCGACATTGATCCCTGCCGTCATCGGTATCGCTACGACCATCCTCAGCGCCGTTCTCGTGTGGACGATCAAGAGCGGAGACCCCTTCAAGAAAGGGTCTGCGACATGCTTGAAGGTGCTCGGCATTCTCTTCGTTGTTCAAGCTGCCACCAGCCTCTACGCCGGCTCACTCAAAACCTCCGTTTCGATGTTTGGCGGCGAGGGGGCCGTCGGCGCCCAAGAGATCGCTTCATCATTCGATTGGACCTCTCTGGTTCTCGGCATCGTCCTGTTCATGCTTTCCCAGCTCTTCTTGTACGCCCGAGAGCTGTACCTCGACTCCGACGAGATTGCGTAAGGAAACGCCATGCCCGTAATTGTTCGCCTCGACAAGATCATGGCCGAGCGAAAGATTTCCTCGAACGAACTTGCCGAAAGGATTGGAACCACGCCCGTGAACCTGTCCCGTATTAAAAAAGGGCATATTCGCGGCATTCGCTTCAACACACTCGAGCAGCTATGCCTCGCCCTTCGTTGCCAACCCGGAGACCTTCTCGAAGTCATGAGCGAAGAGGATGCCCGAAAGGAGTTCGGACTCGATTGGTCCGCCGAGGATTAGAGGGCGGTCGTACTCGCCCTGCACACGGGGATGCGAATCGGCGAGGTCTGCGGCCTTCGGTGGTGCGATGTGGATTTCGAGACGGGCCTGATCTCGATCAGACACTCGGTGGCGTACGCGAAGGGAATGGGTTCGTTCATCAAGGACACCAAGACCCATGACGCCAGGGGTATCCCCATCGACCCGGTCGGCCTACTCCCCTTCCTGAAGGAGACCCACGAGATCGACTGCGGAAAGCTGCGCTTGCGCGGCCTTACCGGGGCGGTCGAGATCGGGGACTGCTACATCCTGTCGGAGCCGGGCGCGACCTTCGCGACGACAAGCTATATCCGCAGGGCGTTCAAGACGTTCTCGGAGACCAACGGCCTCATGGGCACCAACGATGAGCTGATCACGTTCCACGGCCTTCGCCACACGTTCGCAACGCAGTGGATCCGCCAAGGCGGCGATATCAAGGCGCTCCAATCGATCCTCGGCCACAAGGACGCCATGGCGACGCTCAACGTCTACGCCGACATCGAGCCCATCTCCAAAATCCATAACATGCTGCGCGCCACGCCGTGCCTTTGGCGCGGGCACCTCGGGCCGAGGGTCGATCCGGGTCCAATGTTCCAACAGAGGATCCAGGAGTCCATCGAGACGCTCCAGGCGTTCGGCTACGGCATCACCGAGCCGGACGACCGAAATATCGCCATACGCGACGTGAAGACGAACAGTTGGCTCTAGCTCACCGAGTACGCGGCAGTGCTGGGCCCATCCCAACTGAGGTCACGGTGGTCCGATAGGGGCGCCGCCCGCGGCATGCGCCGCGGAGCGGTATCCCCTACCGAAGGGCGGGGATGCCCTCCGCTTCCAGTTCGGAATCAGCCGTCGGAGGCGTTCGGCTGACTGCGGGAACGGCCTGTCCGCTCAATGTGTTCGGCTGAGATCGGAAATCAACCCAACACGAGCCGGACACGCGCCAGACGGCTCTTCCCCGTGCGGCCTTCCCCCTTACGCTCATGTTGCAGGCATGTAACGCCGCAGCGAGCGCGCCTTTTTTGCGCCAGACAGGTACAATGATGAACACTGTACCGTAGCGGAGCGCCCCGCGCGCGCCGCAATCACGCGAAAGGGTTTCCCATGGCCGAGATCTCGTCCTCCCGTATCGTCATCACCGTCCTTGGCAAGAACCGCCCCGGCATCGTCGCCGGCGTCACCCGCGTTCTGGGCGAGGCCAACGTCGACATCCGCGACATCACGCAGTCCATTATCGAGGACATCTTCACCATGACCATGCTGGCCGACACCGCCGAGTCCAAGCTCGACTTTGCCGAGCTGCAGAAGGCCCTGGCCGAGGCCGGCGAGCTTTCGGGCGTCAACGTGTCCATCCAGCGCGAGGACGTCTTTAACTTTATGTACCGCCTGTAGCGAACAGGCTGCGTGGAGACGGCCCAACGTGCGCCCAGGCGCAACGTCACCACATGGCCCGGAGAGGAGCGCACATGGCCTACGACGCCAAGAAAATCTACTACCGCTTCGACGACCACCTGAGCCGTCTGGTCTTGGATTACGAAGCAAGCCGCCAGATTTCGTCTGAGAGCGAAAACCTCTACCACGGCCTGCCGACCGACCCTTATGACGAGGGCCTGTTTGTTGAGCACAATGTCAAGCGCGGCCTGCGCAATGCCGACGGCTCGGGCGTGGTCGCGGGCCTCACTCGCATCTCGGATGTGCACGGCTACAACAAGGTCGACGGAAAGGTCGTGCCCGATCAGGGCAAGCTCACGCTTCGCGGCTACAGCATCGAGGATCTGGTCAACAATGCCCAGGCCGAGAATCGCTACGGCTACGAGGAAGTCGCCTATCTGCTTATCACGGGTTCGCTACCCAACAAGGAAGAGCTCGACGGCTTTTGCGAGCGCCTGGGCGCCTTTAGACATCTGAGCGACGAGTACGTCAAAGAGTTCCCTATGACCACGGTGTCGTCGAGCATCATGAACGTGCTCCAGCGCGCCGTGCTGCTGCTCTACGCCTTCGATGCCGAACCAGACGTGATCACGCCCGAGCACGAAATCGACGTCGCCATTTCCATGCTCGCACGTCTCCCGCGCATCGCCGCCTTCGCACACATGGCCTCGATCGCCAAGCTTCGCGGCTCCGAGGTTCACGTGCCGCACCCCACGCCCGGTCTCTCCACCGCCGAGACCATCCTACAGGTCCTGCGCGGCGGCATGGCATTCACCCGCGATGAGGCGATGCTGCTCGACGTTATGCTCATGCTGCATGCCGAGCACGGCGGCGGCAACAACTCCACCTTCGCCTGCCGCGTGCTGTCCTCTTCGGCAACCGACCCGTATTCCGCTTACGCCGCGGCTATCGGCTCGCTCAAGGGCCCGCGCCACGGCGGTGCCAATGCCAAGGTCGTGTCTATGCACGAGGACATCCGCGCGCATGTCTCCAACTGGGAGGACGAGGACGAGGTTGCAGCCTACCTGGGCAAGATTCTCGACAAGCAGGCCTTCGACGGCACGGGTCTCATCTACGGTATGGGCCACGCCGTCTACACGCTGAGCGACCCGCGTGCCGAGGTGTGCCGCCGTTACGCGCGCTCACTGGCAGCCAAGAAGGACTTGGGCGAAGAGTTCGCACTCATCGAGCGCATCGAGCGCCTGGCACCGCAGGTGATGCGCGACCACGGCATGACCAAGCCCATCTGCGCCAACATCGACCTGTACACAGGCTTTATCTACAAGATGCTCGGCGTGCCCGAAACGCTCTTTACGCCGCTATTCGCCGTCGCCCGCATGGCCGGCTGGTCGGCACACCGCATGGAAGAGCTCTTCTGCGCGCACCGTATCATCCGCCCCGCCTATCGTCCGGTGATCGAGCCGCTGGAGTACAAGCCGCTCGCCGACCGCTAGGACGCGGACCGTTATAGAACTCGAGCGTGGCCAGGGACCCAAGCCCTCGGCCACGCTTTTTATGCCAGTAGAAAGGACCGCATCAAATGATTGTGTTTTCCGATATGGATGGGACGCTGCTGACGAGCGATAAGCAAATGAGCGATGCCACCTGGGCGATGCTCGACGAGCTCGCACATCGTGGCATCGAGTTTGTTCCCTGCACGGGACGTCCACTGTCGGGCATCTTTGAGCCCATTCTCGCCCATCCCGCCGTGCACTACGCGGTCTGTGCCAACGGCGCCAGCGTCTGGCAGCTCGACGAGGATACGCCCACCGACGCCTCGCGCGCCACGTGCATCTTGAGCCGTCCGCTCGACCGTGGCATTGCCCACCGCATCCATCGCATTGCCGCCGGCCACGATGTGACCTTCGATATCTTCGCGGACGGGCAGTGCTTCCTCCCCCGCTCGCTCTACACGCGCCTGGACGAATTCTGCGGCGGCGACCCCCACATCGCGGCTTCGCTCAAGCGCACACGAACACCGATCGACATGAATATCGACAGCAAGATCGACGAGGTCGAGACGCTCGAACGCATCGCCATGTACTGGCACGACCCGGCCGATCGCGACGCCATCGCGGCGGAGCTCGACACGCTCGGAGGCATTGAGGTCACACGTTCGTACGCCATGAATATCGAGGTCATGGGCGAGGGCGCCACCAAGGGAACGGCCCTCACGTGGCTATGCGAGCACTTGGGCGAGCGTCTCGCCGACGCCTGGGCGTTCGGCGACAACATCAACGACATTCCCATGCTGCAGGCAGCAGGCCACGGCACGGCTATGATCAACGCCGAACCCGAGGACCGCGAGGCGGCCGACGCCATCACCGAATACGACAACGACCACGACGGCGTCGCCCGCACCATCATGGCCGCCCTCGCCTAGTCATTGGGGACGTTCTTAAATGGCTAGTCGCTGGTGGCACTCATTTAAGTCTGTCCCCAATGAGTGGTTTCACTTACTTAAGTCTGTCCCCAACTACCGGTCTAGCAGAGGCTCTCCAGCACGCGACGGAGCTCCTGCTGGACGGCGTGGTCGCGATTACAACCCACCACGCGATCGGCCACCGCCTTGAGCGCGGGGCGCGCGTTTCCCATCGCACAGCCCGTACCGACAAAGCGAATGATCTCGTAGTCGTTCATCGAGTCGCCAAACGCCATGACCTCGTCGCGTTCGACGCCATAGTGCTCCATGAGCTGTGCGATGCCCGAGGCCTTCGACACACCGGGCTGCATGGCATCGATCCACGCGTTGCCCGAAGGCGCAAAAGTAAAGAGCTGACCGAGTTCACGCTGCAGTACGTAAGCGCTGTCCATAACGGCACCGTCATCGCAAAAGATACTCGCCTTGATGATATTTACGCTGGGATCGGGCAGCTCCCAAATACGCTCGGCATTGGGAAGGTCCTTATCGACCTCACGCACGAACTTGCACTCGTCATCGAGCAAGAAGGACTTGGTTCGGTCAAAAAGCGCAAGATGCAGATTGGGAAACGTCGCGACGGCTTGGGCGAGCCTTCGAATCGCCAGGTGCGAATACACCTCACGGTCTACCATCTTGCCGTCGGCGAAGACCTGGGCACCGTTAGCGGCGACAAAGTCCATCTTGTCGCGAACGGGCGCAAAGAACTCGCACAGGCGATCGTAGCGACGACCTGACGATGCGGCGAAATGCACGCCATGCTCGCGTAGCGCCAGAATCAGTTCGTAGGTCTCGGGAGGCACCTGGCCGTTTTCGTCAAGCAACGTGCCGTCCATATCGGATGCAATCAGTTTAAACATAGAAAAGCTCCCTTCGGGCTTGTTGGAATCGAACGTGTATCCGATTCCAACGTACCCAAAGGGAGCTCAAATAAGACTCCGCGGGCGTAAACGTTACAAGGACCTGGCAAATAGCTCACACATGCCAGAGGTCTCACGGTCGCGGCGTCAGGCGACACGCCAAAGAGTGTCCCCAACGACTAGTCGTTTAAGAACGTCCCCGATGACTAGTCGGCGTAGGTGAAGGTTGTAACGTCGAACATGCCCTCGGGGCGGATGCGGAGCGTCGGGATCACCGGCAGGGGCAGGAAAATGATGCCCATGATGGGGTCGAGCGGCGGCTCAATACCCATGGCGCGCGCCTTGACCATAAAGTCGTCGTGCTGCGCGGCAACGTCCTCGGCCGTACCCTCGCTCATAAGGCCACCGAGCGCCAGCGGAATGCGCGCCACGACCTCGCCGTTGCGCACCAGCACGTGGCCGCCCTGGCCCACGGCCTCAACGGCAGCCATCATATCCGCCGCATTGTCGCCCACCACGCACACGTTATGCGAATCGTGGCCGATCGTGGAGGCAATGGCACCACCGGTGATGGTGAAACCGCGCACCCAACCGCGACCGATATGCTTGCCGACCAAGCCCAGACCGGCGGGGCCGTCGCCGTCGACACCCTCGACCTGCAACGACACGCCACGGCCATGGCGCTCAATCAGCATAATGCGGCGCAAGTCCTCGTCAGTCTCGGGGCGAATCATGCCCGTGATAGCCATGCCCGGGATCACATCGATAACGGCCTCGCCCGGCTTAAAGGCATAGTCGAACACATCGAGCGAAAGCTTCGGCAGCTTAACGGAGGCACGCAGCTCATCGGCAAGGGCCGCAACCTCGGCCATCTCGGGTGCAATCTCGCCCACAAAGGTGCCGTCCTGCGCCACCAGGGCACCGGCGGCATATACGCGATGCGGAGCCGTGGCAAACGTCAGATCATTGAGCACCAGCAGGTCGGCACGCTTGCCCGGGGCAATCGCACCGCGTAGCTCGTACGGGTCGCGGCAGCCGTGATCCAGGCCAAACGCCTCGGCCGTGGAGAGGGACGCCATAGAGATGGCAACCACGGGGTCAATGCCGGCCTCGATAGCCACACGGCAGGCGTTGTCGATCATACCGGTCGAAAGCGCGTCGGAGGGAGCACGGTCGTCGGTCGCAAAGCAGCAGCGGCGGGCACGGGCGGGGTTTTCCAGCAGCATCGGCGACAAGTTGGCCAGGTCATGGCTGCACGTACCCTCGCGCAGCATCACATACATGCCGCGGGACAGCTTGTCGAGTGCCTCCTCGGGAATCGTCGACTCGTGGTCGGCGATAATGCCCGCCGCGGCATAGGCGTTGAGGTCCTTTCCGGCAACGAGCGGCGCGTGGCCGTCAACCTGCTTGGACGGCGTCTGGTTGGCAGCATCGATGCGAGCACAGGTCTCGGGGTCGCCCATAAAGACGCCCGGCAGGTTCATCATCTCACCCAGACCGAAGACATCGCCCGGATACTCGGCAAAAAACGCCTGCATATCGGCGGCGGTAATGACGGCACCGGCCTGCTCATCGGGCAGCGCGGGCACGCACGAGGGCATCATGTACTTGATGGAAATGGGCGCGCGACGGCCGTCCTCGATCATAAAGCGCAGGCCGTCCAGGCCGGAAACGTTGGCAATCTCGTGGCTGTCGGCAATGGCAGTGGTGGTGCCGCGCGTCGCCGCCATGCGCGCATACTCAGCAGGGCGGATGTTCGAAGATTCGATATGCAAGTGCCCGTCGATAAAACCGGGGGCAAGATAGCGGCCCTGGCAGTCGATGACTTCAGCCGCCTCGTAGGTGCCAGCAGCGTCATCGCGACCGTCGTAGAGCACGCCGACGATTACGCCATCCTTGACGGCAACGCTACCGGGCGCCACGCGCTGGCCATATACGTCGACAATCTGCGCATTGGTAAACAGCGTGTCGACGGGCACGCGACCCTCGGCAGCGTCGATCACAGACCTCATGACCTCAACGGACATACATACTCCTTTAACCGTAGAAAAAAGCTGCGGGGCGGACAGACCTTCACCGCAGCAAACCAATAGCCATTGTATGCCCAAACGATGGGTCAACAATACGCCTCTCCGCTTAACGGCACACGCCGCTTGGCGCAATGGAGACAGGTTGCTTTGCACCAATGACAAGGAGTGTCCCAAAGTGCCAACAACGGCAGCGCCGATATTTTGGCAACGCCAGCGAGCGGGCCGCATTTGAGGCAAGGTGACGCGAAACGAAAGGGCGCTGACCTTCTGGTCGCGCCCTTGAAGTTGAACGTCAGATTGTCCAAATGCGGCCCGCGCAGCGTCGGCCGGTCCGCCGTTCGTTAGAACGGCGGAACTAAATCAACTTGAAGCCCTTGCGCTTGCCCACGGAGAGGGTGTCGCCCAGCTTGAGCGCGCTGGGGTCGATGTTGTAGCTCTTGGGAGCCACGGCCTCGCCATTAATCTTGACGCCGCCGCCGTCGATATCGCGACGGGCCTGGCCGGCGCTGGCCGAAAGTCCCAGATCCTTGAGCAGGCCGGCGAGGTAGATCTGACCCTCGTCGTTGACGGTCAGCTCGACATGCTTCTCGGGGAAGTCGGCGAGCTGGCCTTCCTTGAACACGCGGTCGAACTCGGCCTGAGCCTCGTCGCCGGCACCGGCGCCGTGGTAGGTGTCGCACAGGTCGCGGCCCAGGGCACGCTTGAGCTCATAGGGGTCGGCAGAGCCATCGGCCAAAGCGGCGTCGATCTTGTCGACCTCGGCCGGGGTGAGCGAGCTGGCCAGACGATAGTACTTGCCGATCATCTCGTCGGGGATGGACATGGTCTTGCCGAACATATCCTTGGGGGCGTCGGTCAGGCCGATGTAGTTGCCATAGGACTTGGACATCTTACGAACGCCATCGGTGCCCTCGAGCAGCGGCATGGTGAGCGCGATCTGGGGCTCCATGCCCATCTTCTCCATGAGCTCGCGGCCGGCGAGCAGGTTGAAGAGCTGATCGGTGCCACCCATCTCCACGTCGGCCTTGATCTGCACAGAGTCGAAGGCCTGCATCACGGGATACAGGAACTCATGCAGGGCGATCGGCGTCTGAGACTGGTAGCGCTTGGTAAAGTCGTCGCGCTCAAGGATGCGGGCAACGGTGAACTTGGAGCACACCTGCAGCAGACCGGCCAGATCCATCGACAGAATCCAGTCACCGTTGTGCACGATGGTGGTCTTCTCGGGGTCCAGGATCTTCATGGCCTGGCTCACGTAGGTCTCGGCATTGGCCTCGATCTGCTCCTGCGAAAGCTGCGGGCGGGTGGAGTTCTTGCCCGAGGGGTCGCCGATCAGCGCGGTGCCGTTGCCGATGATAAGGGTGACGTTGTGGCCCAGGTCCTGGAACTGGCGCATCTTGCGCAGCGGCACGGCATGGCCCAGGTGCAGGTCGGGGCTGGTGGGGTCGACGCCGAGCTTGATGTTGAGGGGCTCGCCCTTCTCAAGCTTCTTACGAAGGTCGGCCTCGGGGACGATCTTCGCAGCGCCCGAGGTGATGATACGCATTTGCTCGTCAACAGACAGCATTGGGTATCCTCCTTTTGCTATAGCACCCTCACCGGATACGGCGGTGCTGGAAGTCCATAAACTCTCATATGATAACAAACTGACGCGACGCGGCACCTACGACAGGAAAATCCTCGTCCTGCCGCACGCGTCAACGGCGACCGGCAGACGTGTACCGTCACGCTCGACCAGATAGCGTACCTGCCGACGACGCAAGCAGTCGCGGCAACGGACCTGTCCCGTCGCATCGGTAGCGCAGACGCCCTCGGCGGTCAGCAGGCAGTGCTCGCACACCATAAGCTCGGGACGATCGGCGTCGACCGGACCCCAGACGCCGGGTTCAGCAGCCAGTTCGGCAATACGCTCCGCATCATTGCCGAGCAACTCGGCCGGCAAGTACACCCGCCCCGCACCGAGTTCGCGCAGCCAGGCAAGCGTGGCCCGATTCGCGCAGAACACCGGCGCCGCCACGTCAAACGTCACGCCCAGCTCGCGGGCCATCGCCACTTGTCCCAGATTGCGGCAGACGACGCGCCCGGCACGCTGCATAAGCGCCCGAGTCCGCTCGGCGTCGCCCGCGCGGCACACTTCGTCGAGCACCACCGTTGTATCGGACAGATCTCGCTCATCGCGCGGACCCACATCCATCAGCTCCCAGGCAAAGACCATACGAGCAAAATCCTCGCGCTTTGCCGGCCCCGCCGACCCCGCCAACTCCGTCGACGCACCGCCATCCACCGCAGCGCCCTCAAAGGGCAGCACCTCAACGGCACGCGCAACGGGCGCAATCGCATCCGCCTCGGCCCGCATGCGCTCCAACACCGCCGCCGTCTGATCCAACACGCCGGCGCTGCGAATCAGATAGACCTCGCAGCCCGCGTCCACCTTACGTTTGCAATGCACGACGATGCGCTCCCCCGCAGCGGCATCCACGGGGCAAGGCACCTGTGGCCAGCGCTTGGGCACATCGGGACGCGCGTCGGCACCCGGGTAAAATCGTATTTCGAGCGTATCGCCCGCCGCCACGGCGGCATCAAGCTCAACCGTCACCTCTTCGTGACCCACCGCCACCAAGTGGCCCACGCGCACGCCCTGGTTGATCGCGCGCTCAAAGCTCATGAGCTCGGCACCCGAACGACCCCGCAGGTAAGCATCGGTAAACCCACGGTTAAACGACCTTCCCAGCTCGCGTTCAAGCTCTTCCACGGCACCGGAGTCCCACGCGCCGTCGCACAGCATATCGAGTGCCCGACGCCACACCCTCACCACGTTGAATACGTAATCGGGATTCTTCATGCGTCCCTCGATCTTGAGCGATGCCACGCCGGTGGCAACAAGCTCGGGCAGGTGCGCGATACCCAGATAGTCACGCGGACAAAGCAGGCGGTCTCCCTCGACGGCAACAACACTCTGCCCCGCCTCGTCCACTAGGTCGTACGCCAGACGGCACGGCTGCGTGCAGTCGCCGCGCATCGCCGAGCGCCCACGCCGCAAGGCCGAGAACTCGCACGCCCCCGAATAGCCGATGCAAATCGCACCGTGGCAGAATACCTCGATGGGCACGCCCGTGGCACATAGCGCCGCAATCTCGTCGACCGTCAGCTCGCGTGCCGTCGTCACGCGCTCGACCCCCAGCTCATCGGCGGCAAGCCGCACGGCACCCTCGCTATGAGCGCCCGCCTGCGTGGACAGGTGAATCTCGACCCCGGGAATCGCCGCGCGCAGCGCGCAGGCCAACCCGGCATCGGCGACAATCAGAGCATCGGCGCCCAGCTCCAGTGCATGAGCTCCCAACGCCACCGCGTCGGACAACTCATCGTCAAACACGAACACGTTGAGCGTTACGTACACACGCACGCCATGGGCATGCGCCACGGCGCAGCCGCGCGCAAACTCGTTATCCGTAAAGCCATGGGCGCTCACACGGGCGTTAAAGCCGCCCAACCCCGCATAGATGGCATCGGCACCCGCGGCGATGGCCGCAAGCATCTGGTCGAGTCCGCCCGCCGGCGCCAGCAGCTCGGGCAGCGCCGCACCGGCAGCATCCAATCCAGTCTCGTATTGTCCGCTCGGCCCCATCGTCCGAATCGCCATCGACAAACTCCTTACCAAGGTATGCATTCACTCTGAAAAATGCCGTCTTCCAGCATACACGAGGCCTCGCGCGCCCCGTTTGGTTTATCGTGTAATAACTTATGTCCATCCTGCCCCGACGGCACATCCACCGTCCGGCACGACATACCTGGAGGTCAATATATGGGTCCTCGCCAACGACAGGGACGCAGCCGTTCAAAGACGCATGCTCTGCCCATAATCCTGCTCTCGTTTTTGGGCTTTCTGCTGATTGCGGGCGTGGCATTTGGCATCGGCATGGTCGGCAACGTCAACCGCTGGCTGTCCGATCTGCCCGACTACACCGACGCCAACGCGTATCTGGTGAGCGAGCCCACCGAGATCGTCGACTGCAACGGCAACAAGATCGCGAGCTTCTACACGCAAAACCGCAAGTCTATCACCAAGGACGAGGTCTCCCCCTACGTGCTGCAGGGCACCGTTGACGTCGAGGACGAGCGCTTCTACGAGCACGGCGGTATCGACCTGTGGGGTATCGCGCGTGCTGCGGTGGCAACCCTCGGTGGCGGGCACGAAGGCGCCTCGACTATCACCCAGCAGCTTGTGCGCAACACCATCCTGCAGGAGGAGCAGTTCGACTCGACCATTGAGCGTAAGGTGCGCGAGGCCTACATCGCCATCAAGATGGAGGACATGTACTCCAAAGACGAGATCCTCATGATGTACCTCAACACCATCTATTACGGCCACGGCGCCTACGGCATCGAGGCCGCAGCCGAGACCTATCTGTCCAAGAGCGCCGCCGACCTCACCCTCAGCGAGGCCGCGCTGCTCATCGGCCTTCCCAACTCGCCTTCGCAGTACGACCCCACGGTCAACCCCGATCTGGCACTGTCTCGCCGCAACAAGGTTCTCGACAACATGCTGCGCCTGGGCCACATCACCCAGGAGGAGCACGATGCCGCACAGGCCGAGCCCATCACCCTCAACGTGACCGAAATCTCGGGCAGCGGCGTCGACGTATACTCGCAGCCCTACTTTGTCTCCTACGTCAAGCAGCTACTGGAGCAGGAGTTCTCGACCGACGTGCTCTTTAAGGGCGGCCTGACCGTCAAGACCACCATCGACCCCACGATGCAGCAGGTGGCAGAGAATGCCGTCCGCGAGCAGCTCGACACGCTCTCGCTTGACGGCCTGGACATGGGCATGGTCGTCGTCGACCCCAAGACCGGCTACATCAAGTGCATGGTGGGCGGCTACGACTACAACGCCGACGAGAACCACGTAAACCATGCCACGGCCAAGCGTCCCGTCGGCTCCACCTTTAAGGCCTTTACGCTGGCAACTGCCATCCAAAACGGCATGAACCCCAACGTCACCCTCAACTGCAACTCGCCGCTCAAGGCCAAGGGCACCACAACCGAGGTACAAAACTACGCCAACCAGAGCTATGGCAACATCACGCTCAAGCAGGCGACGGCATACTCCTCCAACACCGGCTACATCCAGGTGGCGGAAGCCGTCGGCAACAGCAAGATCATCTCGCTCGTCAAAAAGCTCGGCATCGACCCCGCCAAGGACAACATCGAGGACGTTCCCGTCATGACCCTCGGCACCGGCTCGATCTCGCCGCTCGAGATGGCCGCCGCCTACGCGACGTTTGCCAACGGCGGCTACTATCGCCAGCCGATCGCCATCACCGAGATTGACTCTCGTACCGGTTCGGTGCTGTACCAGCACACCGACAATCCCTCACAGGTGCTTACCGAGGGCGAGGCCGCCGCGGTCACCGATGTTCTGTCCGGCGTCATGAAGGGCAGCGGTACGGGTGCTGCCGGCGCCCTGAGTGTCAACCAGCCCTATGCCGGCAAGACGGGCACCACCGACAACACCACCAACCTGTGGTTCTGCGGCTATACCCCGCAGCTGGCATGCGCCCTGTGGACCGGCTATTCCGCGGGCGAGATCCCCATCCAAAAGTACGGCACGGACCTGCTGGGAGACAGCACCAACCTGCCTGTCTTTAAGCGGTTTATGAACACCGTTCTGACCGGTACCGAGCGCGAGGAGTTTGCGACCGGAACGGCGCCCACCTACAAGAACAACAGCGTCTGGAAGTTCTACGGCACCAACAACACCAAGAAGTCGGAGAACGACGACAAGGACAAGGACGAAGAGGAAGAGGAAGAGGAAACCACCACAACGACTACCACGACGACCACGACCACCGAGACCACGGGCGGCGACACCACCGGCGGCACCGGTACGACCGGTGGCTCGACGGGCGGCTCCACTGGTGGTTCGACCGGCGGCGATGGCGGCACGCCTACGCCTACGCCCACTCCCGACCCCTCGCCCACGCCTGACGATACGGTCGGCTAAGAAGTACGCGACTAAAGCCAACAAGGCCCCGAGCAGCTTATTGAACTGCTCGGGGCCTTTTAGTTTGAAGCGACCTGGTGGGCGGTCTTTATACCGGCAAACAAAAAGAGGTACCGACCAACGTCGATACCCCTTACAAGCCACTATGTCAGCGCACACAATGCCGAGCGCACGACCCGCACACCTACTTGCGAGAATTGCTCAACTTATTGATCAGCGCCTCGAGACGCTCGCCGTCCTCGGCCGTCTGGGCAATAACCAAAATCGTATCGTTGCCGGCAAGCGAGCCAAGCACATCGGGCAACTCTGCCGCATCAACGGCGGCGGCGATGCCGGAAGCCGTGCCAGGCTGAGCCTTGATCATAACCAGATTATCGGTACGCAGAACGCCCGTTACGAGCTCGGAAACCATACGCTGCAGGTGCAAGTCCTCTGCCAGAACATAGATGCCCTCAGGGAGCTTACGCAGCCCCATGTCGGCAATATCGCGAGAGACAGTCGCCTGCGTGCAATCAAAGCCCATAGCACGGAGCTCATCGACCAGCACGCGCTGCGTGCGGACATCCTTATTGCGCACAATATCTCTAATGGCATCTTGGCGCCCATTGCGTTTTTTAGCCATACAAACCCTCTCTCCAAAAGATGGCGGAGACAATCAATCAGTGATTGAATAGTTTAACGCTATTTGAAGGCTTTTGTGTATAAGAACGCATTTCGAAACAATTCTATGCAAGTTTGTTTCGTAATGAGCCGTTTAGGCGGTTTTTGCGCCCGTCCGGTTAAGAAAAGCTGCCAGATGCGTACACATCACGCAGCGCGCGGGCTTAGCGCTGGCGATCGGCCCAAACAACAGACCGAGCCCCCGATGGTTATCCTTGAGCGCGGCGACCATCTGACGGGTTCGAGGCGCCTCGAGCATATCACGCATGCGGGCGGAACGCTCGATTGACGACACTCCATGCGGGCTCAGACACAAATTCTCGATGCAGGCGACCAGTCCGGCAAAGTAGAACTTTTGGCTTGCCAGCTTGACCCGACCACCGCTATCTGCTTCCGAGAGTGAGTCCGCAAGCTCGTCGAGCGCCCGGGTGTCATCGGATACCTTGGCATACATGGTGGGATCAAAGGCATCTGTAAGCTTAGGCGCCGCCGCGTGGAAACAAGCGTCGCCGCAGCCGGAGACGCGCTGTGCCTGCGAGAGCGCATATGCCATAAACTCAACCGTACGGTGCGCCTTGCCGTGCGACAGGCATGCCTCAAACAGCGGACGGCTATACATCACGCCAGAGGTCTGAACGACTAGGCCGCCTAAAATCAACTGGGGCAGCCCGGCCACCATCGAAGACTTGTCTTCAATAGCAATAGAAGCAGCATCCAAGACGCGCGAATGGCGCTCTCGATGTGCATCATAGCGGTCGAGCGACACCGTAGGGAACACTATGTCTGCCGCAGTATCGCACGCGATATCGACCATCTTGGAAAGGGATTGCGGAGCAAACCACTCATCGGCGTTCATAGCGATGATTTGAGAGCCGCGCGAGGCAGCAAAACCGGCACGAAGACAAGCACCGCGCTTCGCGTCCTCGACGTCAATCAAATCAATATGGATGTCCCTGTCGGCAGCAACTTGAAGCGAATGGCGCACACCGGACGCAGCATCGCGGCAGACAACGACAATCTGCAAATCGTAGAGGTCTTGGTTCTGGATACTCTCGAGCGCACGCATCGCATAGCTGGGCGAACCTTCTACCACAAGGATCACCGAAAGTCGCGGATGCGAGCCACGTCGAACCAAATTATCCGTCCTCTCGACAGCAATGAATCAAACCGTGGTTCATGGTACACCCCGGCAATAAAAGCAATGAGACACCGGTTGCATTGCACGCCAAGAACAGATGTTGCACACGCGCAGCCCACAGATGACAGGTGTCGACGCACGACACGTCGAGCCCTCCCCTAGTCGAGCACGACAAGCTCGGCGGGATCGTAATCCACTGCCATAAACGTAAGGCCGCAGGCAGGAGCCGTGGGGCCCGCAGCGGTACGGTCGCAAGCATCGATAACCTCGCGCATCCACTCGGGTTCACGGCGATGCATGCCAATCTCGACAAGCGTGCCCACGATCGTACGGACCATCGAATGCAGAAACGCATTGCCCTCGATGGTGAACGTCAGGATGTCCTCGCCAAACGCAACCTCATGGCCAAATTCGGCACGCATCACGCAGCGATGCGTGGGCTTGCCAACGGCCGAAGCGACCTTGCAAAAGCTTTTAAAGTCCTGCTCGCCCAGCAGTGCGGGGCAGGCAGCAGACATAGCCTCAACATCCAAGGGATAGCGATGCCACCACACGGCACCGCGGGACAGCACAGGGCGCGCATCTCGATCGGCAATGCGGTATGTATACGTACGGGAACGCGCGTCAAAACGCGCAGAAAAGCCTTTACGGGCCTTGTAGACCTCGTTAATGGCGATATCTTTGGGCAGCAGGGCATCCATAGCCCGCAGCCACCTACGGCGCGTACAAGCGAGCTCAGCGTCCGTTACGGGCACGCTGATGTACTGAGCCACGGCATGCACGCCGGCATCGGTACGCCCCGCGCACGTCAGATCGATCGGGCGGCGAAGCAGCGTCTCGATGGCTCGACGTAGCTCACCCGCAACCGTCGTCTGTCCCGGCTGCTCGGCAAATCCGCTATACGACGAGCCATCATAGGCCACGCGAAATACGAGCGTGGCGTCAAGCTCGGAAATCGAATTGGAATCAGACGGCGCAGTCATGGGCGCTCCCAACAAACAAGCAACGGTATCGCGACAAAAAAAGAGGGGTACGCGAACGTACCCCTCGAATATAGCCTATGCAGACGGAATGTCTACTCAGCGGTCTCCTCAGCAGGAGCCTCCTCGGCAGCGGTCTCCTCGACAGCCTCGACCTTCTTGGGAGCAGCGGCCTTCTTGGGGGCCGGAGCAGCCTTCTTGGCCTTAGGCGTGCAAGGCTCGGTGACGAGCTCCATGATAACGATGGGAGCGTTGTCGCCCTTACGGTTACCGAGCTTCATGATGCGGGTGTAACCGCCGTTGCGGTCCTGCCACATGCCCTGAGCAGCCTTGTCGAAAATCTCGGCAACGAGCTGCTTATCGCCGAGCTTGGCGATAGCCAGACGACGAGAGTGCAGGTCGCCCTTCTTGGCCCAAGTGATGATCGGGTCGACGACCGAACGCAGCGCCTTAGCACGGGTCTCGGTGGTCTTGATGCGGTCGTTCTCGAAGAGGGCCTTAGCAAGGCTCTTCTTCATGGCCTTGGTGTGGCTCGCATCGGTGCCGAGCTTCAGGCCCTTCTTAACGTTGTGACGCATGGTCTAGTTTCTCCTCAAATATGCGAAGCATTAAGCCTTCAGGCTCAGGCCCATGGACTCAAGCTTGTCCTTCACTTCCTCGATCGACTTAACACCGAAGTTACGGATGTTGAGCAGATCGTTCTCCGAGAACTCAACGAGTTGACGGACCGAGTGAATGCTGGCGCGCTTAAGGCAGTTGTAAGAACGGACGGAAAGGTCCAGATCCTCGATCTGCTTGTCCAGCTCGGCGTTGTCGTTGGTGACCTCGGGAGCGAAGATCGAAGCCTCCTCCTCAACCTCGGGGGTCTCGGCAAGGTTCATAAAGGCGGCCATATGCTGATTGATGATATTGGCAGCCTGGACCACGGCGTCGCGCGGGGCGATGGAGCCGTTGGTCTCGATCTCGAGGACAAGGCGGTCGTAGTCGGTGTGCTGACCGACACGGCAAGCCTCAACGAGCTTGGCGCAACGGGAAACCGGCGAGTACAGCGAGTCGACGTGGATCACACCGATGGGATCGTTGTCGCGCTTGTTGGCCTCGCCAGAGACATAGCCGCGGCCATAGCCGATGCGCATGCTCATGGTGAGATGGCCACCCTCGGTGAGCGTAGCGATGTGCTGCTCGGGGTTGACCAGCTCAAACTCGGACGGAATAAAGAAGTCCGCACCGGTGACCTCGCAGGGGCCGTCAACCGAGATGGTGGCGGTCGCCTCGTCGGTCGTGCCGAGAGCCCTGAAGACAAGACCCTTGACATTCAGGACGATGTCGGTGACATCCTCGACCATGTTAGGGATGGTCATGAACTCGTGCTGCGCACCATCGATCTGAATAGCCTCGACGGCGGCACCCTCGAGCGAGGACAGAAGAACGCGACGAAGGGAGTTACCCAGCGTATCGCCGTAACCACGCTCGAGCGGCTCGACGGAGACACGAGCAGACGTCTCGTTGATCTCTTCGACCTGAACCTGAGGCCTAATGAATTCTGACATGTATTACCTCCAGCCTCAGCAGCCCGGATGGACTACTTAGAGTAGAGCTCGACGATGAGCTGCTCGTTGATATCACCGCTGATCTGCTCACGCGTCGGCAGAGCGAGCACGTTACCAGACAGCTTCTCGATATCGACCTCGAGCCAGCCAGGGACCTCAAAGCGCTCGGAGGAAATCAGGGCCTCCTTGATGGGGAGGAGGTCACGGAACTTCTCGCCGACAGCGACGACGTCGCCGGCCTTGACGCGGTAGGACGGGATGTCCACGCGCTTGCCGTTCACGGTGAAGTGACCGTGACGGACGGACTGACGAGCCTCTTTGCGGGTACGGGCGAAGCCAAGACGGAAGACGACGTTGTCGAGGCGAGACTCAAGGATGATCATGAGGTTCTCACCGGTGACGCCGTTCATCTTGCGGGCCTTGTTGAAGTAGCCGTGGAACTGCTTCTCCAGAACGCCATAGATGAACTTGACCTTCTGCTTCTCGCGCAGCTGCATGCCGTACTCAGATTCCTTGCGACGGCGCTTGGGCTGACGGATAGATTCCTTCTTGCTGCTGTAACCGAGCTCAGCGGGATCGATCCCGAGCTGACGGCAGCGCTTAAGAACAGGAGTCCTGTCGATTGCCATATTGATACGATCCTTTCAGTTACACGCGGCGACGCTTCTTGGGGCGGCAGCCGTTGTGCGGAATGGGGGTCTTGTCCTGGATGCTCGAGACCTCGAGGCCAGCAGCCTGGAGGGAGCGGATGGCGGTCTCACGACCGGAGCCGGGGCCCTTGACGAAGACGGAAACCTTCTTCATGCCGTGCTCCATGGCCTGCTTGGCAGCAGCCTCGGCAGCCATCTGGGCAGCGAACGGCGTGGACTTACGGGAGCCCTTGAAGCCCACCTGGCCAGCCGACTTCCAGGAAATGACGTTGCCCTGGGGATCGGTGATCGAAACGATCGTGTTGTTGAACGTAGAACGAATGTGAGCCTGGCCCACGGAAATGTTCTTACGGTCCGCGCGCTTCAGACGGGCAGCGCGAACGTTCTTCTTAGCAGTAGCCATCTATCTAGCGCTCCTTATTTCTTCTTCTTAGCACCGATCTGACGCTTCGGGCCCTTGCGGGTACGAGCGTTAGTGTGGGTGCGCTGGCCGCGGACCGGGAGGCCCTTGCGGTGACGAAGGCCGCGGTTGCAGCCGATGTCCATAAGGCGCTTGACGTTCTGGTTGCGCTCACGGCGGAGGTCGCCCTCAACCATGATCTGGTTCTTATCGATATAATCGCGGATGGCGTTAACCTCATCCTCGGTGAGGTCCTTAACGCGCGTATCCACGTTAACGTTGCACTCGACGCAGATCTTCGTCGCAGTGGTGCGGCCGATGCCGTAAATGTAGGTCAGACCGATCTCAACGCGCTTCTCACGCGGGAGGTCGACACCATTAATACGGGCCAACGTAGTCTCCTCTCTTAACCCTGACGCTGCTTATGACGGGGGTTCTCGCAAATAACGAGGACCTTGCCATGGCGCCTAATGATTTTGCACTTATCGCACATCTTCTTGACCGAAGGACGTACCTTCATCGTTCTTCCTTTCGGTAGCGCTCAAACTACTTCCCTACTATCTACTCGCCCAGCCGCAGGCGTTTAAAACTATGGCTGGTCTTCACACACAATCCGACCGTAGGTTGAGCTAAGCCTGCAGTCGGAAATGGAGTGCGTGTATGCGTGCCGCTATTTGTAGCGATAGGTGATGCGGCCGCGGGTCAGGTCGTACGGGGAAAGCTCCACGACAACCCTGTCACCGGGGAGAATACGGATGTAATTCATTCGGATCTTGCCAGAAATGTTGCACAGAACCGAATGACCGTTCTCGAGCTCGACCTTAAACATGGCGTTGGGCAGCGGTTCCTTTACCGTACCCTCGAGCTCAATTGCGTCTTCCTTCTTCACAAGCAATCATCTTTCTCTAGAAAACGACAGCGATTGAGTATTCTACAACACGTATGCACGCATCGTAATAACTTCGTAATGGCTCCACAACTAAATGAAACTTGTTACATTTCTCCGCCTTGGAGCGAACACCAAGCACCTTGCGCGTCGGTGGTGAGAATCACCGGACCGTCATTGGTAATGGCGACGGTGTTCTCGTAGTGCGCGGCGGGCAGGTGGTCGTTGGTCGTAACAATCCAACCGTCGGAGCCCGTGCTCACATGGTTGGAACCCATCGTAACCATCGGCTCGATGGCAATGACCATGCCAGCCTGGAGGCGAACGCCCCTCCCCTTCTTTCCATAGTTAGGAACGTTGGGGTCCTCGTGCATCACGCGGCCAATGCCATGGCCCACATAGTCGCGAAGCACGCCGTAACCGTGAGACTCAGCGAGGGACTGAACGGCATAACCGACGTCCCCGATATGGTTACCGGGAACAGCCTGCTCGATGGCAGCCTTAAGGCAATCGCGCGTAACCTCGCACAGGGCCTTGGCCTCGGGCGTGGGTGTGCCGACAAAAAACGTCCAAGCGTTATCGCCGACCCAACCGTCGACAACGGCTCCCGTATCGATGGAAATGATATCGCCATCGCGCAGGATCATGTCGGGGTTGGGAATGCCGTGGACCACGGCATCGTTAATCGATGCGCAAATGGTACCGGGAAACCCGCCGTAACCCTTAAAGGCCGGGGTGCCGCCATGCATACGGATAATCTGCTCCGCGAGCTGATCGAGCTCAAAGGTCGAAACACCAGGGCGCACCATGGCTCCAACGTGGCGGAGCGCCATCTTAGATAGCGCTCCTGCCTTCTTCATCTGCTCGATTTGCGTTGCAGACTTAATCTTGATCATAGACCGAGAGCCTCTTTGACATCCCCGTACACGGTCTCGCGAGCCTGGTCACCGTTGACCGACTTGAGCAGACCCTGGCCACGATAGTAGTCGACGAGCGGGCTCGTGGACTTCTCGTAGACGTCGAGACGGTTCTTGATGGTCTCGGGCTTGTCGTCGTCGCGCTGATACATCTCGCCACCGCACTTGGGACAGGTAGCATCGGCAGCAGTGCCGGTGTAACCGCAGGCGCGGCAGGTGCGACGCGAAGACAGACGATCGATAATGACCTCGGGGGCCACATCGACCAGAAGGGCGCAATCGATCTCGCGACCCATGGCGGAGAGCTCGGAATCGAGCGTCACAGCCTGGGCGGTGTTGCGCGGGAAGCCGTCGAGAATGAAGCCCTGCTGGGCGTCATCGGCGGCAAGGCGCTCCTTGACAAGGTCGATCACGAGCTGGTCGGGAACGAGCTCGCCAGCGTCCATGTACTTCTTAGCCTGAATACCAAGCTCGGTGCCGCCCTTGACGGCAGCACGCAGCAGGTCGCCCGTGGAAATGTGGGCGACGCCAAACTCGGCGACGAGCTCCTGTGCGACGGTGCCCTTACCGGCACCCGGAGCTCCGAGCAATACGAGGTTCATGAGCAATCCTCCTCTAGCCTATTTAAAGAATCCATCGTAATCATACATCTTGATCTGGCCTTCGAGCTTATCGACCGTGTCGAGCACGACGCCGACCATGATGAGGATGGACGTGCCGCCAAATGCCTGGATCAGATGGTTACCCGTGAAGGAGAAGATGATCGAAGGCACGATGGCGATGAGCGCCAAAAAGACAGCGCTGGGAAGCGTAATCTTGTTGAGCGCGTTCTTGATGTAGGCCGCGGTAGCCCTACCCGGACGCACGCCCGGAATAAAGCCGCCCTGCTTCTTAAGGTTATCGGCCGTGTCATCGGGGTTGAACACCATGGAGGTGTAGAAGTACGCGAAGAACACGATGAGGACAACGTTAAGCACCCAGTTGAGCCAACCGGTCGAAAGCGCAGAGGCAACTGCCTGAATCCAGCCGATGCCGGGGAAGAACACGGCAATCTGAGCCGGGAAGTACAGCAGCGCCGAAGCGAAGATGATCGGCACGACGCCCGCGGTGTTGACCTTGATGGGCAGGTAGGTGGTCTGTCCACCCATCATGCGACGGCCCACGACGCGCTTGGCGTAGGAGACCGGAATGCGGCGCTGGCCGCGCTCAAGGAAAACGATCAGCGGGATAACCAGCAGGATGATGGCGCAGATGATCACCATGGTGATGATGCCACCGGCATTGCCCTCGGTGCTGGAGAAGATAGCCTGCGGCAGACCGGCCATGATGTTCGCAAAGATGATCAGCGACATGCCATTGCCGATACCGCGCTGGGTGATGAGCTCACCAATCCACATGATCAGCATGGCGCCCGCAGTGAGCGTGCCGACGACCATGAGGTCGAAGATGATCTCGGGAGCGCCGGCGCCATTAAAGCTGATGCCGAAGCTCTTAAAGAGGAAGAGGTAACCCACGGAGTTGAGGATTGCCAGAGCCAAGGTGAGGTAACGCGAATACTGCGTAATCTTGGTCTGACCGACCTCGCCCTCGCGGGCAAGCTCATGCAGGGAAGGCACGACGGCCTGGAGCATCTGGAGGATGATCGAGCTGGTGATGTAAGGCATGATGCCCAGCGAAAACACCGACACATAGCTCAACGCGCCGCCAGAGAAAAGATTCAGGAGGGCCATAGCACCTGCGGCGACCGAATTGTTATCGGTCGAGAAAAGGCCCAGCATCCCCTGGAAGGGAATGCCGGGCACAGGAACGTGCGCACCAATGCGGTACACGACGAGCATAGCTATGGTAAAAAGAATCTTTTCGCGCAATTCTTTGATGCGGAAAGCATTCTTAAGACCATTTAGCACGGCAGCTCGACCTTTCCGCCGGCGGCCTCGATCTTGGCCTGCGCAGAAGCGCTGACCTTGTCGACCTTGACCGTGAACTTCTTGGTGAGCTCACCATTGCCGAGCACCTTGACGGGCTCGAACTCGCTCTTGGTGATGCGAGCGGCCTTAAGAGCGGCACCGTCGATCACAGCGCCATCCTCGAACTTACGCTCGAGACGCTCAACGTTAACAGCGGTGTACTCGATACGACGGGGGTTGCGGAAGCCCGGAAGCTTGGGCAGGCGCATAGCCAGCGGAGTCTGGCCACCCTCGAAGCCGGCACCCTTGGTGCCGCCAGAGCGGGAACCCTGGCCCTTCTGGCCGCGGCCAGAAGTGGTGCCGTGACCCGAAGAATTGCCACGGCCGACGCGCTTACGGTTCTTGGTGGAACCGGGCGCGGGAGTAAGATCGTGAAGCTGCATTTGCTACTCCTCTACAATCTCGACAAGGTGCTTGACCTTGAAGATCATGCCGCGGACGGACTCGTTGTCAGCAATCTCGCGAACCTCGCGGATCCTGTGGAGACCGAGGGCACGGACAGTACGGACCTGGTCCTGCTTGCAACCGTTGGTGCTGCGGACCTGCTTGATCTTGATGGTGTCAGCCATGCTTAGTTCTCCTTACCGACGAACATCTCGGAGACCGTCAGGCCACGGCGAGCCGCGACGTCCTCAGGGCTGGAGAGCTCCTTGAGGCCCTCGACGGCAGCCTTGATGATGTTGAGGCCGTTGTCGGTACCGAGGGACTTGGACAGGACGTTCTTGATGCCAGCAAGCTCGAAGAGGGGACGCACAGCGCCGCCGGCGATAACGCCGGTACCCTCGACAGCGGGCTTGATGATGATGCGGCCGGCACCAAAGTGGCCGAGAACCTCGTGCGGGATGGTGCCCTGCTCGGTCACCGGCACGTGGAACATGTTCTTCTTGGCATCGAGAGACGCCTTGGAGATGGCCAGGGGCACCTCAGCGGACTTGCCCATGCCAACGCCGACGTTGCCCTTGCCGTCGCCAACGACGACGAGAGCGACGAGGCTCATGCGACGACCACCCTTGACGGTCTTCGACACGCGGTTGATGTAAACGACGCGCTCCTCGAACTCGGAGGCCTCGCGCTGCTGCTTCTGATTACGAGCCATGTGCTACATACCTCCTAGAACTCGAGACCGGCGGCACGAGCACCGTCGGCGAGGGCCTTGACGCGGCCATGGTAGATACGGCCACCACGATCGAAGGCGACCTTGGTGATGCCGGCCTCGATGGCGCGCTTGCCAACGAGCTGACCGACCTTCTCCGCAGCCTCCTTGTTCGAGGTGTGGGTGCCCTTGAACTCGGCCTCGAGGGTCGAGGCAGAGACGAGCGTCAGGCTGGAGCCCTTGCTGTCGTCGATGATCTGGGCATAGATGTTGGCGTTAGTACGGGTCACGCGAAGACGCGGACGCTCGGAGGTACCCGAGACCTTGCCGCGAACACGACGCTGACGACGCTTGAGGCCTTCCAGCTTCGCCTTATGCTTGTTCATACGTAAACTCCTAAAAAGGTTGATCTTGCCAGCACCTGACGGGGTGCTGGTCTTATGCGAGTGAGTCGGTTACGACTACTTGGCGGCCTTACCCAGCTTGCGGCGGATGTGCTCGCCAACGTAGTGGATACCCTTGCCCTTGTAAGGCTCGGGAGGACGATGGCCGCGGATCTCAGCGGCGATCTGACCGACCTGCTGCTTGTTGATACCCTTGACGTTCACGTGGGTGTTGTCGGGAACCTCGAAGGTGATGCCCTCGGGAGCCTCGACGATCACGGGGTGCGAGAAGCCCAGGGAGAACTCGAGGTTCTTGCCCTTCTGCTGCACGCGGTAACCGACGCCGGCGAGCTCGAGCTTCTTCTCGAAGCCCTCGGAAACGCCAACAACCATGTTGTGGATGAGGGCGCGGGTGAGGCCGTGACGGGCACGGGTCTCACGCTCGTCGTCGGGACGGGAAACGGTGAGGACGTTGTCCTCGACGTTGATAGCGAGCTTCTCAAAGACATCGAGCTCGAGCTGGCCCTTGGGGCCCTTGACGACAACGTTGTTGCCGTTGACTGCCACTTCGACTCCGGCGGGAATCTGGACAGGCTTATTACCGATACGAGACACGGTGATCTCCTTTCCTTCTACCTACCGAGCGAATTACCAGACGTAAGCGATGATCTCGCCGCCGACGTTGTGCTTGCGAGCATCGCGGTCGGTCATGACGCCATGGCTGGTGGAAATAATGGCGGTACCAAGGCCACCGCGGACGCGGGGCATGTCGGCAACGCCGGTGTACTTACGCAGGCCCGGCTTGGAAATGCGGCGGATGCCGTTGATGACCTTAGCCTTCTTGGGACCATACTTAAGCGTGATGTGCAGAGTCTTCTGGGGAACGGTGTCCTCGACATCGTAGCCCTCGATGTAGCCCTCCTCGTGCAGAACACGAGCGATCTCGACGAGCTTCTTGCTGCTCGGCATGGAGACCGTGGCCTTGTTCACAGAGTTAGCGTTACGGATGCGCGTAAGCATATCTGCGATCGGGTCTGTAAGGTTCATACAGATTCTCCTTCGTTCTTGATGAACACGTGCTCTTGGTTCTTCGCCGCCCTTAACGGCAAAGCCTTTTTAGCGCGTTTTCCCTGTTCCAAACTGATGCTTGAAACGCTGGTAGTGACTTACCAGCTGGCCTTCTTAACGCCGGGAAGCTCGCCCTTGAGTGCAAGCTCGCGGAAGCAGACACGGCACAGGCCGAACTTGCGGTACACAGAGTGCGGACGGCCGCAGCGCTGGCAGCGCGTGTACTCACGAGTAGAGAACTTCTGCTTGCGATTGCACTTGACGATCATCGATGTCTTAGCCACTTATATCCTCCTCACATAGAGTATTGTTCGCCCCAAGCGCCGCCCCCTTGTGGGAACGGCGCTCATAGGGCAGGTGAACCTATTTCTTGAACGGGAAACCGAAGGCGTCCAGAAGGGCCTTGGCCTCCTCATCGGTGTTGGCGGTGGTCACGAAAGTGATGTCCATACCACGCTGGTGATCGACGGAGTCGAAGTCGATCTCGGGGAAGATGAGCTGCTCGGTGACGCCCATGGAGAAGTTACCACGGCCGTCGAAGCTCTTGGCCGAGATGCCGCGGAAGTCGCGGATACGGGGGATCGCGACGGAGGTCAGACGATCGAAGAACTCCCACATACGGTCGCCACGCAGGGTAACCTTGCAGCCGATCGGCATACCAGCGCGCAGGCGGAAGGTAGCGATGGACTTGCGGGCACGGGTGATCATCGGCTGCTGGCCGGTGATGGCGCGCAGGTCGCGCACGGCACCGTCGATGGCCTTGGAATCGGTAGCGGCCTCGCCGACACCCATGTTCACGACGATCTTCTCAAACTTGGGGATCATCATGACGTTCTCGTACTGGAACTTGTCCTGAAGCTGCTGTTTGACCTCGTTGTTGTACTTGGTCTTCAGACGCGGCACATACTTCTCTTCTGCCATTGTTCACTCCTTTTTGGGGTTTTAAGCACGGGGCGTGGCCACGATGGGTTGTCCTCGTGCCTCCTGGCTGCATCCGCGCCGCTCATGGCATTTCGCGGTTTGGACTCGACGCAGCAGGAGCCGACAAAACAATCGGTACTATACGCGCATCGGGAGCGTATTTCCAGAAAAACCTCGTCTGCCTGCACAACTCCACAACTCCCCCGCACATATTGATCCCTAGGGGACGGAGGAAAATGGCAGTTGCGGTGAAATAGGGACCGTTTGACGGCTTAACAGGCTTTAACAGTCCGTATTTCACCGCAACTCATATATGGGGATGCGATTAGCGCTTGCGGGGGACGAGCTTGGTGCGGCGCAGGTGGATCATCTCGGCAGCGATGGAGATGGCGATCTCCTCGGGGTCCTCGGCCTCGATGGCGACACCGATCGGCAGGTGCAGCTCGTCGATCTGGTCCTGCGTAAAGCCCTCCTGCTCCAGGCGGGCGCGCACAAAGGCCGTCTTGCGGCGCGAACCCAGACAGCCCAGATAGGCGGGCTTGGCGTGCATGGCCTGAATCACCACGTCGATATCGGACTTGTGACCCGCCGTGGCGACGACCACTAGGTCACGCGGGCCGATGGGGCACTGCTTGCTCAGGTTCTTGTAGTCGACCAGACGACGGTCGTAGACACCGGGCACCCATTCGGGGGTCAGTGTGCCGGGGCGGTCGTCGCAAGCCACGACGGCAAAGCCCGCCGCCGTGAGCACCCGCGCCGTCGCAGCACCCACGTGGCCGCAGCCAAAGATATAGGTCAGGCCCTCGGGGCAGAGCGTCTCGATGTGCGCCGCGGGAATCTCGGAGGCCGCGTTGGTGTAGGTGACCTTACTCCCCTCCTCCACCAGCGAAAGCTCGGGGCAGCCCATTATGGTGCGGCGCGACTCCTCGCCATGGTATTCGGCAACATCGCCTTCGAGCGCACTTGCGATAAACGGTTCAAAGTCGATGGCGAAGTCGCCGATGCGCCGATAGGCCAAGACGTCGGCAACCGACTGGAACAACGGTGCCTGGGTCGCATCCAGATGCAGGTAGCACAGGCAGATGGCTCCGCCGCAAATCATGCCGGTATCGGAGTTCTCGCCGCCCATGGTGTAGCGGACCAGACGCGATTTACCCCCGGCCAGCAGCTCGCGCGCCTCGTCCAGCGCAAAGAGCTCAATCTTGCCGCCGCCGATAGTGCCCGCTTGGCTGCCATCGGCAAAGACAGTCATCCATGCGCCCACACCGCGCGGGGACGACCCCGCCGTACCGGCCACTACCACCAGCTCGCACGTCTCGCCAGCACGCAGGGCGGCAAGCGCCGCATTCACAACATCGAGCTTTTCCATTGCCGCCTTCTATCCTCTAAAGACATCGGTGAGCATAGCGAGTGCCTCGAGCACGCCGCCGCCGACCGACGTCGCTTTGTCCGAAATGTAGTTGATATAGCTGGCATCGCCGCGTGGATCGACATCGGCGCATTTAAAGCCCTCAGTCACCTGCACGCCGTTCGCCAAAAGCCCGCGCAGACAGCCATCGATCTGCGTGCACATGGGCGTATCGCCCGCGTAGCCAATCACGTCTCCGGCGCTCACGATGTCGCCGATTGCGCGGTCGGACCGAAACACGCCGGCGGCGGGGCTGTGGATAACACGTTCCTTGCCATAGCCGGCGATAATGCCCGGCACGCCCGTGTTGGGCTGGGGCGAACCTTGGGTAATGACACGGCCCAGGAAATGCCCACGCATGGTCTCGACCACGGCGTCGCAGTCAACCGGCGCGGTAAAGCCCGGCCCCACGGCGATGACGGCAGGCGCCATGTCGCGCGTGGTGCCCAAGTTGCGCTTAGCCAAAATCGCGTCGACCACAGCCACGGGTTTCAACTCGCCGAGCATCTTGGCCTGGGGGTCCACTACAACGGCGACGTCTCCAGCCTCGGTAATCGCAAGCGCCTCAGCCGGCGTCTGTGCCAAGCGAGCGCGAATGCCTTCGACCTCGACCTCGCCCAGGCGAATGGCCTCGCAAAAACAGATTGTGCGACGGATGCACGTGGGAACCGCGATATCGGCCATAACGACCGACACGCCGGAGCGCACCAAGCGAGCGGCGACGCCCGTGGCGATATCGCCGGCGCCGCGAACATAAACGAGCATTCCCGGGGCACCTCCCTGTGCTACGGTTTGAGCAGAGCAAAAGCGGTTCGACCGCTACTCTGATGATTATTTATTATCACAGTATTATACGGCGGTGAACAGATGGAAACGGTTAGCGGCAATCTTGTCTCGGCGCTCAGGATCGAGCCAGGCATTACCGCGATTATCGGCAGCGGCGGCAAGTCGACGTTGCTGAAGACGCTGGGTCTTGAGCTCATGCGCGCTGGCGGCCGCGTGCTCCTCTGCACCACCACGCATATGTTTCCCGTCGCCGGCGTGCCATGGGACGGGTCGAATCGTCGCCTGGACGCCGCGCCTTGGAAGCCGGGCGCCGCGCATGTCCCCGGTTGCACCTGCGAGGCCTGCACGGGCCTTGTGCACGGAAGCATCTGCCAGGCAGGCGTCTTGGACCCGGAGACAGGCAAGCTCTCCGCCCCCGCCGAGCCGCTCGGCGAGCTGGCACGGCGCTTTAACTATGTGTTGGCCGAGGCAGATGGCAGCAAGCGACTCCCGCTCAAGGCGCATGCCGCCTGGGAGCCGGTAATTCCCGCCGCCACGGCAAACGTTGTCTGGGTCGTCGGCGCCTCGGGGCTGGGCAAGCCCGTCGCCGAGGTTGTCCACCGCCCCGAGCTCTTCTGCGAGCGCTGCGGCTGCGAGCCTACCGACATCGCCACGCCCGAGCGCGTCGCCCAGGTGCTCAATGCCGAGATGCAGGCGCTGGGACTCAGCACCGCACGCGTCATGCTCAACCAAGCCGACACGCTTGCCGACCCAACAATGGCAGATCGCTTCGAGGCAGCCCTCAACCGCCCCCTCATCGCCACCAGCCTCCAGGGGTAGCAAATTTGGGACGGGGCTCTTTTTGCTACCCCGTCCCAAAAAATCATCTCCCAAATTAGCTACCCCGGCGGTCTTCCCGTTAGCGGGGCACGTAGCGGCCGGGTTGGGCTCCGGTGGGCTCGCCGTCGCGTGCCGCCAGCACGCCGTTCACAAACACGGCCTTGGCGCGGCCATGCGCCTCAAAGCCCTCGAGCGGCGTGTAGTCCACGGCCTGATGCTGCGTCGCGGCGCTGATCGTCCAACGCGCGCACGGATCCCACACGCACACGTCGGCATCGGCGCCCTCGGCAAGACAGCCCTTGCGCGGATACATGCCAAAAACGCGCGCCGGATTCTCGCTCATCAAGCGGCACAGATCCTCGGGACCCAGCTGTCCCTCAAAGCTCGTGGCAATCGCAACGGGACGATGCTCCACGCCGGGCCCGCCGTTGGGAATCGCGCGGAAATCATCGCGTCCTCGGTCCTTTTGCCCGTGCAGGTTAAAGCTGCAATGATCGGTCGCAATAGTATCGATCTCGCCAGCCACAAGCGCCTCGCGCAGCGCGGCACGGTCACCGGCATGGCGCAGCGGCGGGCTCATCACATACTTGGCGCCCGCAAAGCCGTCCTCTCCCTGTTCAAGGTAGCAGGTGTCGTCGAGCATCAGATACTGAGGGCAGGTCTCGACATAGATGTTCTTCTGCCCGTGCGCTTTGGCAGCGCGAATGGCCTCGAGCCCCAGCTTGGTCGAAAGGTGCACCACGTTGACCGGAGCGTCCCCGGCCAAGTGCGCCAGATACAGCAGGCGGCTCACGGCCTCGGCCTCACACACGTCCGGACGGCTGAGCGCATGGCCCTCGGGCCCGTGGATACCCTGCTCAAACACGCGCTTCTGCAGCGCGTTGACCAACGTGCCGTTCTCGCAATGCACGCACAGGATACCGCCCACGCGCTTGAGCTCCTCCAGCACCTCGAGCGTCTCGGCATCGTCCAGGCGCAGATGGTCGTAGGCAAAGTAGGTCTTAAACGACGACACGCCCGCCTCGCGCATGGCCGAAAGATCGGCGCGGTTGCGCTCATTCCACTCGGCAAGCGCCATATGGAAGGCATAGTTGGCGGTGCAGGTGCCGTCGGCGCGATGATGCCACTCGACCAAGGCATCGGGCATGGTCACGCCGCGATCGGCCGTCGCGTAGTCCACAATGGTCGTCGTGCCGCCGCAGGCAGCCGCGCGCGTGCCGGTCTCAAAGCTATCGGCTGTCCAATCCATGCCGGTCCAGCACTGCATGTGCGTGTGCCCATCGATAAAGCCCGGGAACACCCAGCAGCCCGCGGCATCCTCGACGGTATCGCCCTCGGCCGGCTCAATCGCCGCGGCGATCCGCACGATCTTATCGCCATCCATGGCAAGATCGGCGCGACGAAGCCCCTGGGGCGTCACGAGCGCGCCGTTTTTGATGATGATCATAATTGCTCCTTATTGATTGATGCAGTTGGCCACGCGATCAAAATACGAGCAGGCGGCGATATGCTCCGTTATGCGTCGCTGTCCCTTGACGGTATCGACGTCCCACAGTTCGTAAGCACGCGCATCAACCAGCACCACGTCGATACGGTCCTTGAGGATCGAGCCGCCACCGTCCTTGCCCTCAAGACACATAAGTGCATCGAACAGTTCCGCCGGAAAGAGCACCGGGCTCGAAGGCTCACCGTTGCACGCAAGACGCACCGGATACTTGCGGCCACGCTCATCAAACGCGCGAACCATGGCCTCAAAAGAATCCGAACTCACGAGCGGCTGGTCGCCCGGCAAAAAGAGGCAACCCTTCCAGCCGCGGCTCGCCCCCCACGAAAGGCCCGCACGGACGCTTTCGCTCCTGAGCTTGCCATCGTGCAGCACGCACGGGCAATGCTTGTCCTCGCAAATCTGGGCGACCTCGGGCCAACGCGTCGAAACCACGACGTCAAAGCCCCGGGGAACCGAATCGATAGTCCGGGCAATCAGCGGCTTGCCATAGATATCGGCAAGCATCTTGTTAGAGCCAAACCGCTTGCCCTCGCCCGAAGCCATAATGACGCAACCGAGTTTCATGGCGATACCTCCCCTGAAACCATCGTACCCATAACTCGCGTCGCGGGGCATCTACATCGAAAGCGCTTATCCCGCACGCCCACGATGCAAAAAGGGGCACCCCGCCGGTTGGCAGAGCGCCCCCTTTACATGGCTTACCTCAGCGCGGCTTTAGGCCTGGAACCAACGGGCGGTGTTGCGCTCGTCGAGGGCCTTGAGGGTAGCGGCGGGATCGGCAACCTTCTGCAGGAACATCATAGCTGCGATGGCGTACGGCTTGTAGCTGGCCTCCTTGTACATGCCCACGCGGTGCATGTCAAAGACGTCGGCGTTGACCTCGCCGTGCTCGCAAGAGACACCGGAGATGTCGGCGGGCAGCGGGTGCATAAAGATGGTGTCCTGGCCGTTGGCGGTCTTCTCCATGAGCTCGGTCGTGGAGCACCAGTCCTGATGGGTGGCGTTCTGAGCGAGCAGCTCCTTCTCGAGCGCTGCGATGCCGGCGTCGTCGCCCTCGGCGTACAGGTTGGTACGCTTCTCCATGGCGGCAAACGGAGCCCAGCTCTTGGGGATCACGATGTCGGCGCCCTCGAAGGCCTCGGCCATGGTGTTGACCTGCTTAAAGGTGGTGCCGGACTCGGCGGCATAGCCCTTGGCGCGCTCGACGACCTCGGGCATGAGGTCGTAGCCCTCGGGGTGGGCCAGGGTGACGTCCATGCCAAAACGGGGCAGCAGGCTGATCAGCGACTGCGGGCAGGACAGCGGCTTGCCGTAAGAGGGTGAATAGGCCCAGGTAACGGCAACCTTCTTGCCCTTGAGGTTCTCAAGACCGCCAAACTCGTTGATGAGGTAGAGCATGTCGGCAGAGGACTGCGTGGGGTGATCGGAGTCGGACTGCAGGGAGATGAGCGTGGGACGGTGATCCAGAACGCCATCCTCGTAGGCCTGCTGGACAGACTCGGAGACCTCGGCCATGTAGGCGTCGCCCTTGCCGATGTACATGTCGTCGCGGATGCCGATGACGTCGGCCATGAAGGAGATCATGGTAGCGGTCTCGCGGACGGTCTCGCCGTGAGCGATCTGGGACTTCTTCTCGTCCAGGTCCTGCAGCTCGAGGCCGAGCAGGTTGGCGGCCTTAGAGAAGGAGAAGCGCGTACGGGTGGAGTTGTCGCGGAACAGGGAGACGGCCAGGCCCGAGTCGAAGATCTTGGACGAAACGTTGTTCTCACGCAGCTCGCGCAGGGCGTCGGCAACGATGTAGAGAGCCTTGAGCTCATCGGTGGTCTTATCCCAGGTGTGCAGGAAGTCGCTGCCGTACATGCCCTTAAAATCGAGGCCGTTCAGCTGCTCGACGAGCTCGGTAAACTTGGCGTCCATGTAAATATCCTTTCCATAGATGAAACGATCGCAATGAGTAGATGTGCTCCGGCATGCGCGTGTGGCTAGAACATGCAGAGCGCTATGACGAGGACCCGCTACCGTTGAGGAAGCATGGGAGATAACGACCACGGGCCCCAAGTCAACAGGGGGTGCCGGGGACACAGGCTGTCCCCGGCTCAACAAGATCAAGGAATGGGACTAGTCGATCTTGTTGTTGGTCAGACCAGCGCGGAACACGGTAGCGTCGCCATCGGCCTGGCTCGGATCGTAGAGGTTCAAAGCAGCAACATACATGGCGGCAGCGGTGACCAGGTCGTCCTTGTAGGTGACCTCGTTGGGAGCGTGAGCCTGAGACTCGGCACCCGGGCCAAAGCCAACGCAGGGGATGCCATAGCGGCCCTGGATGGAAACGCAGTTCGTGGAGAAGGTCCACTTGTCGCACAGCGGACGACCGGTGCGCTTGTCCATGCTGGGCTCGCAGCCGATGCGCTCGTCACCGAACATGGCCTTGTGGGCGTCGACGAGGGCCTTGACGTGCGGAGCGGTCTCCTTGTTGATCCACGTGGGGAAGTAAGCCTCGGTCTCGTAAACCTCGCCGGTCCAGGACGGACGGTCGTACATGTACATGGAGACCTTCACGTCGTCGCCGTACTTCTTGGCGGCCGGCAGGTTGCGGATCTCGTCCAGGCAGGACTCCCAGGTCTCGCCGGCGGTCATGCGACGGTCGATGGAGATGGCGCAGGAGTCAGCGACAGCGCAGCGGCTGGGGCTGGTGTAGAAGATCTGGCTGACGGTGCAGGTGCCGCGGCCCAGGAAGCGGGCGTCCTCGAAGTGCTCGGGGTTGTACTTGGGGTCGAGCATCTTGACGAGGCCCTTGATGTCGGTCGACTCGTCGCAGCCGTTGTTGTTGAGGGCGCGGACGTCGGCGATGATGTCGGCCATTTTGTAAATGGCGTTGTCGCCGCGGTCGGGAGCGGAGCCGTGGCAGGAGGTGCCGTGAACGTCGACGCGGATCTCCATGCGGCCGCGGTGACCGCGATAAATGCCGCCGTCGGTGGGCTCGGTGGAAATGACGAACTCGGGCTTAATGCCGTCCTTGTTGTAGATGTACTGCCAGCACATGCCGTCGCAGTCCTCTTCCTGGACGGTGCCGACGACCATGATCTTGTAGCCCTCGGGGATGAGGCCCATGTCCTTCATCATCTTGGCAGCGTAGGTAGCAGAAGCCATGCCGCCCTCCTGGTCGGAGCCGCCGCGGCCGTAGATGATCTCGTCGGTCTCGTAGCCCTCATAGGGATCGGCATCCCAGTTCTCGATGTTGCCGATGCCGACGGTGTCGATGTGAGAGTCGATGGCGATGATCTTGTCGCCCTCGCCCATAAAGCCCATGACGTTGCCCAGGCCGTCGACCTTGACCTCGTCATAGCCAAGGCTCTCCATCTCGGCCTTGATGCAGGCAACAACCTCACCCTCCTCGCAGGACTCAGAGGGATGGGAGATCATAGCGCGCAGGAAGCGGGTCATGTCGGCGCGGTGAGACTCAGCAGCAGCCTTGATAGCGTCGAAATCGAGTTCTTTAGTCATAACAGTCAACCTTTCATTCGAAGGAGTCTACCTAGGAGTTGGCGGAGGAATACCTATTTACTCCGCTGCTCGAACAGTCCTGCGCAAGACGGAAAGCACATTAAGTGCTTTCCTTTGCGTGCGGAACTCGCGACGGAGCAAATAGGTATTCCTCCGCCTCCCGGGTTCATGCATCTGCAGGACATAGAGGGTCTAATAGAAATTTGGCGCGGCGCGTTGCGCCGCCCAACGATTAGCAAGTGGGGTATTCGCCTTCCCAGACGATGCGGCGATACTGGTCGGGGTCCGTGTCACCTTCCGTGGAGAAGCAGAGCACGGAGCTCGTCTTGTCCAGGCCGATGAGCTCCTTGAGCTCGGCGTACTCGGGGTCGAGCATGAGGGTCTCGACCAGACCGGTGGTCACTGCGCCGGACTCGCCGGAGATGACGCGCGGGTCGCCCTTCTCGGGAGCGCCCAGGGTGCGCATGCCGCGAGCGGTGACCCAGTCGGGGCAGGACACGAAGGCGGTGGTGTGGTTGCGCAGGATATCCCAGCCCAAGATGTTGGGCTCGCCGCAGCACAGGCCGGCCATGATGGAGGGCATGTCACCGTCCACGATGCGCGGATCTCCGTCGCCGGCGGCAGCGCCCTTGTACAGGCAGGCGGCAGGAGCGCACTCGACCACGACAAAGGTGGGCGGGTTATCGGGATACAGGTTGGTGAAGTAGCCCACCACGGCGCCAGCGAGCGAACCCACGCCAGCCTGGACAAACACGTGCGTCGGGCGGTTGATGGCCATCTCACGCAGCTGCTCGGCAGCCTCGGAGGCCATGGTGCCGTAACCCTCCATGATCCAGGACGGGATCTTCTCGTAGCCCTCCCAGGCGGTGTCCTGAACGATGACGCCGCGCTCGCAGGCGTCGGCCTCGGCGGCGGCCATGCGCACGCACTCGTCGTAGTTGACCTCTTCGATGGTCACCGTGGCGCCCTCGGCGGCGATGTTATCGAAGCGGGGCTTGGTGGAACCCTTGGGCATGTGCACGACGGCCTTCTGGCCCAGCTTGTTGGCAGCCCATGCCACGCCGCGGCCATGGTTGCCGTCGGTGGCGGTAAAGAAGGTAGCCTGGCCAAAGTCCTTGGCAAGCTGATCGGAGGTCAGGTAATCGAAGGTGCAGTCGGCAACGTCCTTGCCGGTCTCGTCGGCAATATAGTTGGCCATGGCAAACGAGCCGCCCAGGACCTTAAAGGCGTTGAGGCCAAAGCGATAGCTCTCGTCCTTAACGCACAGGTTGGACAGGCCCAGGCGCGCAGCCTGACCGTCCAGACGGGCAAGCGGAGTGACGGTATATTGAGGGAACGACTGGTGGAAGGCACGGGCCTTCTTCACGTGGTCGAGGCTCATGATTCCCAAGTGCTTGTCATCGCTCTTGGGCATCGTGTTGCCCGCCCACTGGATCTTATCGGCCATACGGTGAACTCCTTAAGTCCTCTCTTGCCGGCCCCCGCATACGCGTTTCAGCCCATTCCCATTCATGCGACTGAACTTTTATGTGGATGCCAAACAAAAAGTTTGTTAACACTGTTCTATCACACTTTTTGATTGGTAAACCTAACAAATTGTTTGTTGCCGTAATCGGTACCCTTTCGCCGCCGAACGGTCACATAACGCAGCGACGCTTTCGTTATTTGCGAACAAGTGTGGTTTATGGCAAAGTGTGCCCAAACTAATTTTTAGGAAGGCACCCATGACCCCCGCACAGATTGAGTTTTATAAGCGCCTTGCACACGGCCTGGCGCTCCAATTTGGCCCCAACTGCGAAGTCGTCGTCCACGATCTGGAGACCGAGGACGTGGACCACTCCATCGTGGTGATCGAAAACGGCCACGTCAGCGGGCGCAAACTGGGTGACGGCCCCAGCCATATTGTGTTTGAGTCCATGCACGAGGGCACCACCGACGTGCACGACCGCGAGCCGTACCTCACCAAAACCACCGACGGCAAGCTGCTCAAGTCCTCGACCATCTTTATCCGCAACGACGAGGGCAAGCCCGTCGGCATTTTGGGCATCAACTTTGACATTACGCTTATGAAGGCTTTTGAGCGTTCGCTCGACGCCTTTACCGGCACCGGCGGCACGGGCTATACCGAGCCCGAGCCCATTACCAAGAACATCGGTGACCTGCTCGAGGACCTGCTGCACGAGTGCGAGCAGTTTGTGGGCAAGCCCGCGGCACTTATGACCAAAGATGAGCGCATTCGCGCCATCGGCTACCTCGACCGTCGCGGCGCCTTCCTCATTTCCAAGTCGAGCGAGCGCGCCTGCGAGTTCTTTGGCATCTCTAAGTACAGCTTCTATAGCTACCTCAATGAGGCCAAGGCGGCGGCCGGCGACAAGTAGGCACTCGCCTGGATTGCCCCTCCCCTTTTGGGCGCGAGTTCTGGAAAGCATGAATCCAAGACCGAGCCGCTTGGAAAGTTCCATATAATCGATGTCATTAGTATTTCGAAAGGGTGGAACAGAATGGCGTTGAGCAAGGCATCATGCACCGGTCGCGGATTGATTCCGGCAATTGGTGGACATGTGCACCGCATGTTCGATGAGGGTGAAGACGACCTGTTTTCGCTGAGCCTTGACGACGTGATGGATGATCGCCCGTGGACCGCCGACGAACTCATGGGCGGTGGGGCTCGCCCGTCAAGCCCCAATCCCGCACTTGCGCCTAAGCCCGCATCTGCGCCGACTCCTGCGCAGCCGCCTGTTTCGACGCCCGCGTCTACGCCCGCTCCCCGCCCCGCAAGCGACCCATCCGAGACGGCGGCATTTCTCGCTGCGGCGACGCGGAGCAAATCGGCCGACAGCACCGTTATGTACAGCGCCCAGCAGTTGCCCGTTCCTGCGGCACGCAAGTCTCCGGTCACAAGGCTCGATGAGCCCGTTGCCCATCAGGTTGCCTACGCTTCCTGGGCTGCAGCCGATCTGGATGAGACCTCTACCGGCATGCCGGCGCTCGACGTTCCAGTTAACCCGCTTTTTGCCGCCAACACGAGCGCCGCGGACTATGAGGGCGGTGCGGCATATTCCGATTATTCCGATAGCTATACTGGCACCGGTCGCATCGAGACCGAGGATTATGGCACTGCATCGAGCGATTATCTCAACGATCCGTACGCCGCCACGCCTGCACCGGAATATGACCCGGAGGCCGCGTCCGCACCGGCGTATACCAAAAGCACGGGCGAAGAGCGCTTCGCCGATTATTACGCCGAGGAAAAGGCGCTGCGTTTTTCGGAATTTCCGCAGGCAGTCAAGGTTGCCTTTATCGCCATTGTCATTGCCCTGCTCGGTGTCATTGCGTTTGAGGGATTCCGGCTGTTCTCCGGCCCCACCCAAGCGGAGTCGGAGACCCAGCAAAAAGAGGACGATAACGAGTATCTGGACATCAACACCCTCAAGGGCGACCCCAACGACGGGGACGATGAGTAGCGAGGGCTGAAGGCGGCCGCAGGATCCCGCATCCAACACCGGCTTCTAAGTGCTGTTTTGTCATCCAGCTACACTTTTCCGAAGTTTTAAGGTGCCTATTTCGACACTTTTCCGTACTTTTACACGGCTGATTTCGACACTTTTCTGGATGAAAGCCGAATAATCACTTGGGAAACCAACGCCGTTCACGCGTCATTTCGCAGGCGGCGCTTGATTTCTGTCCGTACACGTTGATAGACTTCCTCTTGCCCGCAAGGAGCGGGCGCGTTTTATCCAGAGTCGGGGTAGAGAGTTGGCTCCACGATCCCGACGCCAACCGGCCAAGAGGCACGGTGGCCCTGCCAACATCGATGAAAGGAGTCCGTATGGACAATTTCTCCGTGCGCAGCGAGCGCAATTTCCACAACCTGATCGTCAAGCCAAAACGAATGCATCTTCTAGACGAGCCGAGCGGCTACACCTCGGCTTTGGTGAAGAGCGGCCTCTCCCACCAGATGCGCTTTACCATACAGAAGCTCGAGGAGGAACTCTGTGCTGCTGGCAATCCGCACGTACTGCAGATTCAGCTGCTCGGAGACGACTCGCGCGAGCCGTCTAGCTGGAAGCTCTTTGCCGACGGCGCGTGTGTCGCAAGCGGGTCCGGAGCCTTTGCCCGCGAGCGCTTCTGCGAGGGCGCTGAGGTGTTTCTGGACCTGTGTCGCGACGCCGTACGCACAGCCGAGCTGCGTCAGTGGAGCCAAAGGGAGTACGAGCTGCTGAGTGCAGCGGGCGGGATTGCGGAAGTGCAGGTAGGCGGACCGAGCCACTCGTCATACTGATTGACGCTTCGATTCAAACAGCAGGGCGGAGTCGCGCTTACAGCGCTGCCATGCCAAACCGAATGGCGTTCTCAAAAGGCCTACCCCCTCCGCCTTCAGCTTCAGCAGCAGGTCGCTCGACCCGGGGCACTTGTCGGAAAGGCGCATCCGGGCTCGCTCGCCCATCCCCCACCGCTGGCGGACTTCCTGGGCGCGCGGGCTCACGCGGTAGTCCCCGTCCATCATCTGCTTGAGCAGCTTGGCGGTCACGCGCGCATCGGCCAGAGCGCTGTGGGCGTGCCCCGTCGACTCGTCAAACTCGATGCCAGACCACGTCGCCGCGTCGCCCAACGAGACGCGCCCATGGCTGCCCACGTCCATAATCGAGGTGTAAAACGCCTGCAGGTCGGCCCAGTCCGAAGGAAATGCGGCAAGGTCGATGTGCTTTGCCTGGCACTCGGTCAAAAGCTGTCGACGATCCGTCCCGCTCCAGCAAACTATCTGAGCGGAGTAGCGACCGATCCAATCGCTGAGCCTTTTGATCACCGTGTAGAGCGGATCGGCCATCGCGGTGTCCACGGTCGATATCCCTGTAAGCTCGCGGACGGGAAACGCAACGCCTTCGGTAAATTCCGTCTGTACAAACTGCGAGAACTCGCCCATAACGTTGCCGTGGTAATCGAGCTTGACGGCGCCGGCCTCGATAATCTCATTGCACAGTCCACGGCGCTGACGCTGCTTTGGCACCGGCGCAAACTCAAAGTCCAGCACGATCTGGCGCGCAAAGTTCGTCGTATCGATAGCCGAGACACCCGGCATCTTTTCAGCTGACACGGTTAGGGCCTCTCTCCGTTGCTTGCCGCTCGTTTCTCGAACGGTCATATCACAGCAAGTGTAGCTGCCCGTGCGGACACAAAATTGCGCGGCGGCGCCGTTGCGGGTCCTGGAACGCATGTTCCATTTGAGGCTCTGCAGCGCATCCCATTCTGAGCGCCAATTCCGGGATGCGCCCTCCGCTCCAAACAAAAGGCCCCGGCTCGCGATGGAGCTGGGGCCAAAGACGCAGCATATGTAGTTGATGTTGAGCGCGAACAGCCCGTCAGTAATGGCCGTCCGCGCTCTACTCTACCCGCGGTGACGAGCGCGGCTGTACGGCGTATCCACCATGGGCAGATTTGGACGCAGCTTGCCGTCAAACGCGCGGTAGGCATTCTGCACGGCGGGCGCCGTGGGGATCGTTGCGATCTCGCCGATGCCCTTGCCGCCGTATGCCACGGGCAGCAGTTCGTCCTTCTCCACGTAGATGGCGTGGATATCCGGAATCTCGGGCGCACGGAACAGCCCGAGCGTGCCGTACCTTGCCTGGGGTACGCAGTCCTTAAGCGGCCAGTCCTCGGTGAGCGCATAGCCCATACCCATGAGCACGCCGCCTTCAATCTGACCTTGGATCGAGATGGGGTTGACCACCTTGCCGGAATCGTGCGCGGCATAGACCTCGCTCACGCGGCCGTCATCGTCCAGAATGACCACGTGCGTGGCAAAGCCGTAGCAGATGTGGCTCTTGGGATTGGGGACGTCGGCGCCCAGTTTGTCGGTCGGCTCCAGATACACGTAGCCAAACTCGCATCCCTCGAGCGCCTTGATGGCGGCCGCGGGATCCTGAGGATGCATGCCCTGGCCGGCGACGAGCTCCTGTGTGCGTAGCTGATAGGCGCGACCGTCGTCGTACTCGATCTTGACGCCGTCACCATGGGCGCTCACCGGGGCGGTAGGCGCAGGCTTGCCGGCCTCGATGCCAACCATGGCATCGCGCAGCAGGAAGGCGGCACCGCGCACGGCCTCGCCGGTCACGACCGTCTGACGCGAGCCAGACGTGGTGCCGGAGTCGGGAGCGTTCTCGGTGGAGCACTCGCCGTTGGCAATGCAGCTCAGCGGCAGGCCGCATGCCTCGGCAACGTCCTGCAAAAAGACGGTGTTACAGCCCTGGCCGATGTCGGACGTGGCGGCATAGACCACGGCCACGCCGTTCTCGACGCGAATCTTGCAGCGGCCGGCATCGGGCAGGCCCACGCCCACGCCGGCGTTCTTCATGGCGCAGGCGATACCGGCGTGTCCGGGATGCGCATAGTAGGCATCTTTGACCTCGAGCAGCGTCTCCTTAAGCGCCGTGGAGCAGTCGGCAATCTGGCCGTTGGGCAAAACCTCGTCCGGCTCGATGGCGTTTCTATAACGAATCTCCCACGGGTCCAGACCGACCTTCTCGGCCAGCAGGTCGATCAGGCTCTCGAGCGCAAACTCGGACTGGCACACGCCAAAGCCGCGGTACGCGCCGGCGGGCGGGTTGTTGGTGTAGTAGCCAAAGCCGCGGATGTCGGTGTTCTGGTACTTGTAGGGGCCGACGGCATGCGTGCAGGCGCGCTCGAGCACCGGGCCGCACAGCGACGCGTAGGCGCCGGTGTCAAAGTTGATCTCGCAGTCCAGACCGGTAAAGTTGCCTTCGGCGTCGCAACCCAGCGTAAAGGTGCCGTCCATGGCATGGCGCTTGGGATGGAACGCGAGCGACTCGGCACGCGTGAGCTTGCACTTCACAGGACGCTGGAGCTTATAGGCAGCAAGCGCGGCCAGGTGCTGGATCGAAACGTCCTCCTTACCGCCAAAGCCGCCGCCCACGAGCATGGTCTCGACGACCACGCGCTCGGGCTCGTTGTCCCAGCCAAACATGTGGGCACACTCTTTGCGCGTGTCGTAGGCACCCTGGTCGGTCGACTGCACCTTGACGCCGTTCTTGTACGGGAAGGCAACGGCGCACTCGGGCTCCAAGAAGGCATGCTCGGTAAAGGGCGTGGTAAAGCGCTGCGTCACGGTGAACGCGCTTTCGGCCAGCGCCTTGGCGGCGTCGCCGCGCGTCACGTGGCGGCTCTGACACACGTTGTCCTTGAGCTCCACCGTGTTGCCAAAGGCAAAGAAGCTGTCGTGCAGGCGTGGGGCGTCGGCGGCCCTGGCCTCGACAATGTTACGCACGGGCTCCAGCGGCTCGTAATCAATCTTTACGAGCTTCTTGGCCTTCTCGAGCGTCGCCTCGTCCTCGGCAACCACCAGCACAATGGCATCGCCCACGCAGCGGGTGATATCGCCCTGGGCGATCATGACGTCCCAGTCCTGGATAAGGTGGCCGACTTGGTTGACCGGCACGTCCTCGGCGCGCAGGATGCCCACCACGCCGGGCAGGGCCTCGGCCTTGGAAGTGTCGATGGAGAGCACGCGGGCGCGCGGATACTTGGAGCGCACGGCGCTGGCGTAGGTCAGACCTGGCTGATCGAGCTCGTCGATGTCGTCGGGGTACTTGCCCTCGCCGAGTACCTTCTTGCGCACGTCGATACGGAAGGCACGCTTGCCCACACCGTAGTCGTCGCCGCGCTCCAAGTCCTCGTCGATCTGCTTTTCGCCGCGGAGCACCGCAGCTGCCAGCGAAATACCCTCGATGATCTTCTTGTAGCCGGTGCAGCGGCAGACGTTGCCACGGATGGCGTACTTGATCTGCTCCTCGGTGGGCTCGGGATCCTCGGCGATGAGCGCAGCGCCCGCCATGACCATACCGGGGATGCAAAAACCGCACTGCACGGCGCCCACGGCGCCAAAGGCGTACACAAAGGCCTCGCGCACGTCCTGGGGCAGGCCCTCAACAGTCACGATGTTGCGGCCGGCGGCAAGAGCGGTGGTTAGCACGCACGCCTTGACGGCCGCGCCGTCTACATGGATGGTGCAGGTACCGCAGGCGCCCTCGGAGCAGCCGTCCTTAGCGGAATGGATGTGCAGGTCGTCGCGCAAGTAGCGGAGCAGCGGCTTGTTCTGAGTCGTCGTGCGCTCGACGCCGTTAACGGTAAAAGTGAATTCCTGTGCCATGGTGATTCCCTTCTACACGCCGGCGGCGATGCCGGTGCGGTCGTGGATGGCGCCATGCGGGCAGACGACAGCGCACATGCCACACGACAGGCAGTCCGCGCCGTCGATATGGGCGCAGTTGTCCTCGATGCGGATAGCGCTGGCAGGGCACTTTTTGGCGCACATGCCGCAACCGATGCAGCTCGTGTCGCAGATCTTGCGCGCAATGGCGCCCTTGTCGGTGTTGTTGCAGCGCACCAGAATGTTCTGGTAGCCGGGAACGAAGGCAATCACGCGCTGCGGGCACGCCATGCCGCACAGGCCACAGCCCGTGCACTTTGAGCGATCCACGCGGGCGATGCCATCGACCAGCGCAATGGCACCGTGGGGGCAGGCCGTGACGCAGGCGCCACAGCCAATGCAGCCTTCGCTGCAGCGGGCGTCGCCGCCTGCGGAGGCGCAACCGCTTCCGCAGGCAACGTAGGCCACGTTATGTTGAATGGATTTGGCCATAAGAGACTCGCCTATTTCTTAAGGAGGTACGGATAGTTGTCGCGCACAGCCCTGATGGTCAGGCGGACGGCCTCGGGAAGGCCGGTGTTGACGGCATCGACCGAGACGGTGCGGACCGTGCCGGCGACGCGGACCTTAAAGTGGTCCTCGTCCACGGCCAGGAAGCCCTCGTTCTCGGAGTTCTCCATGTCCTGCTCGCTCCAGAACAGGGTGAGCTTGTCCTTGTAGGGACGGCCCTCCTGGTAGGGGCAGAACACAGCGCAGTTGCCGCACTCGTTGCACATGCCGTCGACGTGGACGACCTGATGCTTGGCCAGGCCCGGCACCTTAATGGCAACGTTGGCGCGGTTGGGGCACACATCGCAGCAGACCTCGCACACCGAGCCGCAGCCCAGGCAGCGAGTCTTGGTGCAGTTGCGCTTGTCACGGCATAGCGACCCCTTGCGCTCGTAGCAGGTGTCCTCGCGGCCGGCCTGCTCGTTGCAGTCGACGTACTTGTTAAAGTCCACGCCGGCGATGGCGCGGGCAACTTCGGCGGCGTCGGCAATAGCCTCGACCACGGTGGCAGGACCGCGACGGCAGTCACCGGCAGCCCAAACGCCCTCGACGCCGGTGGAGGTGGCGGCAAGGCGGCCGCGACGGTCGTGCTCGACGCCCGCGGCGTCGTACAGGCTGGCATCGATGCCCTCGCCCACGGCGCAAATCACCGTGGTGGCGGGAAGCTCGACGGTCTCGCCCGTGGCGATGGGGCTGCGACGGCCGCTTGCATCCGGCTCGCCAAGTTCCATGACGTCGCAGGTCAGCACGGCGCCGTTGAGCGCCTTGGGCGCCAGCAGCTCGCAGAACTCAACGCCGTCGGCAAGAGCAAGATCGAGCTCTTCCTCGTCGGCGGGCATCTGCTTCTTGGTGCGGCGATACACTAGGCGCACGTTCTTCACGCCAGCAAGGCGCTTGGCCACGCGGGCCGCGTCCATGGCGGTGTTGCCGGCGCCAATGACCACGACGTCCTCGCCCAGCTCGAGCTTCTCGCCCTTCTTGGCGGCCTCGAGGAACTCCAGCACGTCGAGCTCGGCACCCTCGCCCAAGCCCGCAGAGCCGGGCATCCAGGCACCAGTGGCCACGACTACGTCGGTAAAGCCCTGGGCCTTGAGCTCGCCAATGGACTCCACGCGGGCGTTGAGCTGCACCTTGGCGCCAAAGGCCAGACAGAGCTCGGCATCGTGGGAGATATCGTCGCTCGCGATACGGAACTCGGGGATCACGTGACGGACCACGCCGCCGAGAGAGTCGCGGGTCTCGAAGATAGTGACGGGCACGCCGGCGCGCGTCAGGAAGAACGCCGTCGCCAGGCCGGCCGGGCCGCCGCCGATAACGGCAACGTTGCGCTCGCCGTCGTTGGCGATGGCCTGGGCGCGCAGCTTGGGCAGCACGGCGGTCATGGCCTCGCGGGCGGCCTTGAGCTTGCTGGCGCGGATCTGGGCGCCCTCGGGCTCGTAGAATGCACGCTCGCAGGCACGGCCGCAGGGATGCGGGCAGATGGTGCCGGTAATGAACGGCAGGGCGTTGCGCTCGATGATGATGTTGAGTGCGTCCTCGTAACGGCCCTCGTCAACAGCCGCCAGATAGGCGGGGATATCCTGCTGGATGGGGCAGCTCGTGCGGCACGGCGTGGTAAAGCAGTCGGAAAGCGGGCTCTTGCCGGCGACCTTGCGATCGGGCAGCGGGCGCAGCGGCTTCTTGTAGAGCGGGTTGGTGAGCGAGTCGGTCTGAATCGCCGTCACGGCCTCGAGAGAGACGCCCGCGAACGGCTTGCCATCCAGGTCGGTAAACTCGCCGGCCATCTGACTAAAGCGCTCGTAGCCACCGGGCTTGAGCACGTCGGTCGCCAGGGTGACGGGCCAAATGCCGGCATCGTACAGGGCGCGGATGTTGTAGACCGTGGCGCCGCCGGAGTAGCTGATGCGCAGCTTGCCATCGAACTGCTCGGTAATGCGACGGGCGGCCTCGATGGTCAGTGAGAACAGCGAACGGCCCGACATGTACATCTCGGTGGAGGGCAGCTCGTTTCTCGTCACGTCGACGGGGAACGTGTTGGTCAGCTTGACGCCAAACTCCAGGCCGCGCTCGGCGCACAGGGCAATCAGGCGCTCGAACATGGGCACGGCGTCAGCCCACTGCAGGTCCTCGCGGAAGTGCGTATCGTCGAAGACGATGTAGTCAAAGCCCAGCTCGTTCAGACGCTGGCGGGCAAACTCATAGCCCAGCAGCGTGGGGTTGCACTTGATGTAGGTATTGAGGCCCTTCTCGGTGATGAGGTAGGTCGCAATGCGCTCGATCTCGGCGGGCGGGCAGCCGTGCAGGGTAGACTCGGTGATGGAGTTGGAGACGCGCGCCGGGATGGACTCGACAAATGCGGCGTCGACATGCTCAAACTTGTCTAGGTTGGCAAGCGCCCAGGCACGGCACTCGTTCCAGACGTCGGAGCCGCTGGCATCCTTCATGCCCTCGATGTAGGCGTCGACCTTGGGGCTCTTGATGCCCTCCAGGTCATAGCCCACGGACATATTGAAGACAAAGCCGTCCGGGCTACCCAGGCCGTACTCGCGAGCGATCAGGTGGCAGGCGAACCATGCCTTCACGTACTCGGCAAAGGCCTGCGGAACCTCGAGCTCGGTCGACCACTCGCAGTTGTAGCACTCGTCCTGCGCCACAATGCAGGGCTTGTTGACGCAACGGGAAAGCTCCTCGCCGTCCATAACCTGGACGGTCTTGAGCTCAAAGAAGCGAGAACCGGCCACATAAGAGGCCACGATGTTCTGGGCAAGCTGTGTATTGGGGCCGGCGGCCGGGCCAAACGGAGTCTCGATGCGCTCGTCAAAAATGGGAAGCGCGCCCTCCTGGTTGGTCGTGGCCATCTTGCGCACGCCAAAGACGGCGCCCTGAGTCTTGTGCTCCTCGATGATCCAGTTCATCAGCTGCGAAAACGGGATCGGCCTCATGATGTCGCTCATAGTGAGCTCCTCTCTGTAACGCCCGGCGAGACCGCGCGGCGGGCGCAAATACGGTGTAGCGCTAGCACAGCGCCGGCGACCCCGCGGAGGTCACCTATACGCGCGTCGGATGCGGCGAAACATCTGACGCGCGCAAATCTACTTGTAATTAGTAGGCGCGATCGTTGAGCGTGCTCCAGAGCTTCTTGGACTCGGCCATGGTCCACGCGTTGATCTTGTCCTCATCAATGCCAACGAACTCGCGATCCTTGTACAGGACGCGGCCGTTGATGATGGTGGTGCGGCAGTTTTTGCCCATCATGCCAAAGAGCATGTGGCCGTCGATGTTCTCCTCGCTCAGCGGCGTAAAGGGCTTGTAGTCCATAACGATGACGTCGGCAGCGGCGCCGGCCTCGAGCACACCGAGCTTGCGATCGAAGTACTTGCTGGCCATCTTGGCGTTGTTCTCGAACAGCATGGTCATGGCCTCGCACCAGCCCACGTTGGGCATGGCGGCGTTGTGGCGCTGAATGATCAGGAAGACCTTGAGGCTCTCGAGCATGTCGTGGGTGTAGGCGTCGGTGCCCATGCACACGGGGATGCCGCGGCGGAAGAACTCGAGCACGGGGGCGCAGCCCACGGCGTTGCCCATATTGGATTCGGGGTTGTTGACGAGCCAGGTACCGGACTCCTTGACGATATCCATCTCGGCAGGCGTCACGTGGATGCAGTGGCCGAGCATGGTGTCGGGACCCAGCAGATTGTGCTGCAGCAGGCGCTCGACGGGGCTGATGCCGCCGCGGTTGAGGCGGGAGTCCCACACATCGTTCATGCCCTCGCACACATGGATGTGGAAGCCGGTCAGGCCGTTGTTGGCCTCGGCCATCTTGTCCATGGTCTCGTCCGACAGCGTAAAGGTGGCATGTCCGCCAAACATGGCGGCGATCATGTGGTTGTCGTTATCGCGACGCTCCTTGGCGGCCCACTGGGCAAACTCGGCGTTCTCGGCAATGGCCTGGTCGCATTTTTCCTGGCCGCGGCGATCGGAGACCTCGTAGCACAGGCACGAACGCATGCCCAGATCCTGAGCGGCATCCTTAATGGTAAAGAGGCTTCCCGGAATCTCGCAGAAGCTCGCATGGTGATCGAAGATCGTGGTGACGCCATCGCGGATGGAGTCAAGAATCGTGGCATAGGCGCTGGCCTTGGTGCCGTCGAGCGTCAGGTTGTCGTCGATCTTCCACCACTGCTGCTCAAGATTCTCCAGGAAGTTGGTAGGGTTACAGCCCTTAATGGCAAGGCCGCGGGCCAAACCCGAGTAGATGTGGGTGTGGCAGTTGATGAGTCCGGGCATGATGAGGTTGCCCCGGGCGTCGACGTACTCGGCATCCGGGTACTTGGCCTTGAGCTCGCACTCGGGGCCCACTTCGACGATCGTATCTCCGTCAATGGCGACCGCACCGTTTGGAATGAACGGGGTCTGAGCATTGCGGGTAAAGACAGAACCGTTAGCGACCAGAAGCATGGATGCTCCCTTCAACATCAGGGGCGGGGTTTGACACCTCTGACATGGCGGAGTGCGAAGCGCCGGCCTACACCGGAAACGGGCCCTCTCCCGTCAACGCTTCACCAAAGGGACAAACCCTTTGAAGTGCGGCTTGGCGCCGCATGACGTCGGCGGACGAGGCGATGCGCCCGCCGACGAATAGCACCGAATTGGCTACTTCTTGCTCTCGGGCAAGACCAGATCCACGGCAGCGTCCTTGGCAGCATCGATGTGCTGAGCCACGACCGGCGTCTGCGGAAGAATCAGGTTAAGGACGATGGCCATGATGGCGGTGGGGGTTACGGCATTGGAGCCGATGACGGTGGACACCCAGGCGGGCATACCCTCACCGGCAAGGCAACCGCTGGCCATCCAGATACCCAGGCCAAAGACGACGGAGGTACCGACGATGGTGGTAGTGCGCTGCGTGAGGCCCTCGCGGGTGAACATGCGCACGCCGTTCATGGTGATGGTGCCAAACACGCCCACGGTAGCACCGCCGATGACGGGCTGCGGGATAGCGGAAAGGACGGCAGAGAGCTGCGGGAACAGACCGGCGATGGCAAAGACGGCCGCAATGATCACAAAGACCCACTTGTTGACGACCTTGTTGGAGCAGATGATGCCCACGTTCTGGCCAAGGGCGCTGGTGGGAAGACCGCCCAGCAGGCCGCCGACCATAGAGGTGAGGCCCTGGGACACGATAGCGCCGGAGAGCTCGCGCTCGGTGGGCATACGGTCGATGGAGCCCAGGCAGGCGGCGGAGACGTCGCCGATAACCTGGATGGCAACCATGGGGAACACGACGGCGAGGGTGATGCAGACCTCGGGGTCAAACTCGAGCGCGTAGGGCATGAGCTTGGGAAGGGCGAAGACCTGAGCGGTGGCGACGCTGGAGAAGTCGATCATGCCAAAGGGGATCGAAACGATCATGCCAACGATCATGCCAAAGAACACGGATCCCAGCTTGAGCGTGCCCTTGCCAAAGTTGGCGAGCGCAAAGACCACGGCGAAGGTGATAAGAGCGACGCACCAGGCCTGCGGAGTGCCCCACAGCGGCGTACCCATACCGCCGGCCATGTACTTGACGGCCGTGGGATAGAGAGAGACGCCAATGGAGAAGATGACCGTACCGGTCACGACGGGCGGGAACAGCCACTTAATCTTGCTGTAGGCCAGACCAAAGAGGACCGCGACGGCACCGCCGACAATCTCGCCGCCCAGCAGCGCACCAAAGCTAAAGCCCGAGGCACCCATGGCCTGCAGGGCCGGCAGGAACGCGAACGAGACGCCCATGACGATGGGCAGGCCGCCGCCGATGCGGCGGAAGGGAGCGAAGGCCTGAAGGGCCGTGTCGATCGCCGAAAGAATGAGCGCGACCTGGATGATGTCGGTGCTCTGCTGGCTATTAAAGCCGTAGACGCCGGCCATGATGACCGCCGGGGTAATGATGCCGGCAAACGATGCCAGTACGTGCTGAAGGGCACACGGGATCATTTCCTTAACGGGCGGCATGCCTTCGCGAGTGAACAGGGCTTCAGTGCCGTTCGTAACCGTCTCCTGGGCCATTTGACCACCAATCCTCGAAGTAGTTGTTTTCGCATCTAACGCTCTATTGTGACGCAGTGCGGGGGTGAGGTTGTGCCTTCGTTGCATATCGTATTAAAGATTTTTCTCATTCTCAATAATAATTTTTTGTTATCAGACTGTTCTTGAGCTGGGATTATGCATTTCCGCAGGTCAGGAAAGTGTCTTGTCAAAATAACATCTAACTTTTCTTTTGGTCGACCGTTTACCGCCAAATTCCTACCGCTCGTCCGTATTACGCAATGTACCTGCGAATATGCGAGTCAATAGACACCGTGTTACCATGAGAAAAAATTGTTATGAACATTTCCGATTTCATCCCAAGGAGTTGCCCGTGAACGAGACCGTACGTCGCTTTTTGCCGATGGTCGATTTCCTTGAGCAGATACTCGGCAAAAACAGCGAAATCGTGCTGCACGATTTCTCGGATCCCGACCATGCCATCGTCGATATTCGCAACGGCATCGTAAGCGGCCGTAAGGTCGGCGGTCCCGCCACCGATCTGGCGCTCAAGATCATGCACGACCCCAAGTATCGCGACCTGCCGTTTATTACGGGCTACGAGGGGCGCGGTGCCGGTGGCAAGACACTGGAGTCCGCGACGTACTTTATCCGCGAGGATAACGAGATCGTCGGTATGCTCTGCGTCAACACCGACCTCTCGACCGTGCGCTCCATCAACGCCATGGCGCAGCAGCTCATGGCATGCTTCGACGCTGTGCCAAGGCAGGCGGAGCCCGCGTCTATCGAGGTTGAAAGTCTTTCGGAGTCTACACAGGAGCTCATCGACCGCAGTATTTCCGAGCTGCTCGAAAGCCGCGGGCAGGATGTCGCCTCGCTCGGGCAGGCCGATCGTGTGGACGTTATTCGCCACCTTAACGGCAACGGCGTTTTTATGCTCAAGGGCGCTGTTGCCTGCGCCGCGACCGCACTCGGCATCTCGGAGCCCAGCGTCTACCGCTACCTACAAAAAGTTCGCAAGGAAGGCTAACAAGCAAAATGGAGCGCGGCTCCATAAGCGATCCGTCACTTGACAAAAGACCCTGCAGCTCGCACGCGCTGCAGGGTCTTTTTGCATGTCATGTTTAGTTGTGGCCAACGCCTTAGAGAGCGGCGACGACCTCGATCTCGACCAGACCGCCAGCCGGAAGGGCGGCAACCTGGAAGGCGCTGCGCGCGGGGAACGGGGCCTCGAACTTAGAGGCGTAGATCTCGTTCACGGCGGCGAAGTCGGCGATGTCGGCCAGGTAGACCGTGGTCTTGACGACATCGGCAAAGGTGGCGCCGGCAGCGGTCAGCAGGGCCTCGACGTTGGCGAGGGACTGCTTGGCCTGGGCCTCGACGCCCTCGGGCAGCTTGCCGGTTGCGGGGTCGATGCCCAGCTGGCCGGACAGGAACACCATGTTGTCGGTCTGGATGCCGGGGGAATACGGTCCGATGGCTGCGGGTGCGTTATCGGAAGACACGACGGTCTTGCTCATGTTTTTCTCCTTACGATCAGTTGAGAGAGCGTGAGCGCGGTGTTCACACCGGGAGGCACAGTTCGGTCTGAACACCGCGCTTGATTGGGATAGTAACCAAGGATTTCGCGCTGTGCAAGAATTTTATTATTGTGCGAGAAAGATTTATCGCCCAACGGTTTCTCCGAACCGCCGAACGGTTCTGTTCTGTGGCAGCCACCCCAAGCTGCTGAAGACTTTATCCCGCTTGGACCACGGGCATCGCCTGTCGCGCCAGCGCCACTATACTTTTGAGTATCTGAGCATTTTGAAAGGCAGGATATGACCGCAACCGCCAGTCGAACCACCAACCGCAGACCCGAGCTCTTGGCCCCCGCCGGAGGCCCGGAACCCTTTGCCGCCGCACTCGCTGCCGGGGCAGACGCCATCTACTGTGGCATGGGCAGCTTCAACGCCCGCCGCAAGGCAACGAACTTTACCGACGAGGCCTTTGAGCAGGCCTGCCGTGCTGCACACCTGGCCGGCTCGCGCGTCTATGTCACGGTCAACATCGTCATCAAGCAGTCCGAGCTGGGCGACGCACTGCAACTCATCCACCGCTGCTCCACGCTGGGCGCCGACGCCTTTATCATCCAGGACTGGGGCCTGTTCTTTGAGGTCAAGCACACCATGCCCGGCATCGAGACACACATCTCGACCCAGGCGAACATCCATGATGACCGTGGAACCATCTGGTGCCGCGAGCAGGGCGCTGACCGCGTGACCCTCTCGCGCGAGCTTTCCATCGACGAGATCGCCGCCATTCACCATGCCGCGCCCGATGTGGACCTTGAGGTCTTTAGCCATGGCGCCATCTGCTTTTGCTACTCGGGCCTGTGCCTGCTATCGAGCTTTGCCATGGCGGGCCGCTCGGCCAACCGCGGCATGTGCGCTCAGCCCTGTCGCCTGCCTTACGAGCTGATCGACGAGAACGGCCGCGCGCTCTCCCCTGCCGGACGCGAGCGCGCTCTATGCCCGCGCGACACCAACACTTCGCAGCTCGTTCGCCGTCTGTATGACGCCGGCGCCGCATCGCTCAAGCTCGAGGGCCGCATGAAGGCGCCCGATTACGTGTACTCCATCGTCGATGTGTATCGTCATCAAATCGATGACATGCTGGCCGGGGTCGCCGTAGATAAGCACGAGAACGCCGCTCGCCAGCGCCAACTCAAGCGCTGCTTTAACCGCGACTTTACGCACGCCTATCAGGACGGCACCTCGGGCGACGAGATGATGAGTTACGAGCGCTCCAACAACCGCGGCCAGATTGTGGGCACGGTACTGGGCAGCCGCCTGGCCAACCGCGACGTGCGCGGGCTCAAACCCGACGATCGTCGTCGCCGCGCCGCCATCGCCCGCATTGAGCTGTTTGAGCCCGTGGGCAAGGGCGACTTGTTGGAACTTCGCCACGACGACGAGTTCGATCAGTTCCTAACCACTATCGCTACCGATGATGCCGCCGCCGGTGACATCATCGAATGTCGCGTGCCCCGCAGCATGCCCGAGGGCTGCCGCGTGCGCATCATCCGCAGCCAGCGCGCCATCGACGCCGCCGGCGCCGCGCTCAAGCGCGACGTGCTGCGCCGCCGCGCCGTTGATGTAACCGTTGTGGCGCGTTTGGGCGAACCGTTTGTCGTCACGCTCACCTGCTGCGACGCCCCATCGCTTACGGCCACGGCCACGGGCTTTACCGTCGAGGCTGCCAAGACCCGCGCCGTCGAGGCATCCGATCTGGTTGAGCATGTGGGCCGCATGGGCTCCTCTCCCTTTGAGGCCGCGAGCTTTGATGTGGCGCTCGATGAAGGCTGCGGCATGGGCTTCTCCGCTGTGCACAAGGTACGCACCGCCGCTTGCAAGGCGCTGGAAAAGGCCATTCTGGCGCCGTACGAGGAGCGTGCCCGCACGCTCGAGCTGCCGGCGATTGTCACCAGTGATTCCCGCCCCGCGCCCGAGCACTACCGCGATGAGCCGCAGATCTGCGCCACCGTCACCTCGCTCGAGGCCGCCGAGGCCGCTCGCGCCGAGGGTGCAACGCGCATCTACATGACCACCGACGCGCTCGATGCGGCCGAGCTCTCCCCCGCCGATGCGCTTGAGCAGGGCATCGTACCCGTACTCGACGAGGTCTGCCGCGCCGTTGACCACGTACGCGTCGACCCGTGGGTTGTTGCCGGCGCCACGGTCGCTATTGGCAACATCTCTGAGCTTGCCCTGGCCGCCCAGGTTGGCGCCACGGCGGAGATCCGCTCTTGCCTGCCCGTGCACAACACCCCTTGCATGGAGGCACTTGCCGAGCGCGGAGCCGGCGCGTTTTGGCTCTCGCCCGAGATCACGCTCGACGAGATCGTCTCGCTTGGCACCTCCGCGCCCGCAGCCCTGGGCATCACCGTGTTCGGCCGCCCGCGCGTTATGACGAGCGAGCACTGCATCCTGCAGGTGGCCAATGGCTGCATCCACGATTGCGCCAACTGCCGTCTGCGCGCCCGCAAGCTGTCGCTCAAGAATATCGACGGCAAGGTCATGCCCGTGCGCACCGACATCCATGGCCGCTCTCGCTTGTACGACGCCTACCCCATCGACCTCACGCCGCAGGTGCCACAGCTGCTCGACGCCGGCGTCCGTCGTCTTATGGTGGACGGCACGCTGCTCGAGACGGATGAGTTGGGCCGCGCCGTCGCACGCGTCCGTCGCGCCGTCGAGGCCGCGCAGGCCGGCCGTAAGCCCGCCGCCCGCCTGCGCGGGGCCACCTCGGGCTGCATGTTTGTGGGAATTAGCTAACCGAAAGGCTTACACGTGAACGAAGAACCTCAAGTCCTCTACTGCGACGCCTGGCTCATGGCCATCGACAAGCCCGCCGGCATGATCGTCCACGGTGACGGCACCGGCGAGCGCACACTTACCGACTACGCCAGCGACCTGCTGCTGGCGATGGGCGACGGCTTTGCCGCGACCGACATGCAGCCGCTCAATCGCCTGGACCGCAACACCACCGGCGTGGTGCTGTTCTCGCTCGACAAGCAGACGCAGCCCGCCTTTGACCAGATGGTCATCGACCACGCATTCGAAAAGCACTATCTGGCGCTCGCCGAGGGCAAAATCGACTGGAACGAGAAGCTCATCGACAAGCCTATCGCCCGCGACCGCCACGATAGCCGCAAGATGCGCGTTGGCGCCAGCGGCAAGCCATCTCAGACGCGCGTCAAGGTACTCAAGCGCCTTAAGAGCCGCCGCGGCCTGCCCACGCGCTCGTATATTGATGTCGAGCTGCTCACCGGCCGCAAGCATCAGATTCGCGTGCACCTGGCAAGCGAGCATCATCCCCTGGTTGGCGACGACCTGTACGGAACGCCGCGCCCCTGCGGCCTCATGCTCCATGCCCACAGCGTGTCCTTTACGCATCCCGTAACCGGCGAGCACATCCACATCGAAGCCCCTTGCCCCTGGGAGCCCTAAACCACCACAATGGGAACAGGCACCTTTATGATGGTTTTGCCGCGATGGCTCAGCCGCGGTCCCAAAACGTCTCGATCTGTAACAGTTAGAACCCATTTTCCGGTCTATCTGTTACAGATCGAGACATTCGAATCCCCTCAAGGGAATAATCTCAATCTGTAACAGTAACTCGGCAAAATCAGTCCCAGATGTTACAGATTGAGACAAAGGGACGGCGCGGTTCGTAAGTATCTCGATCTGTAACATCTAGCCTGCTTTTAACGGTCTGGTTGTTACAGATTTAGATAAACCGGTAGACAACAAAAGTGGCAGCGCCCGGGATGGTCGTTGCCGCTTTTCCATTGACCCACCACAAAGGTGCCTGTCCCCTTTGTGGTGGTTTTGGCCTTGCCCCGCCGCTAGACCGTGATGACGTTGTCCATCGTCTGGTACTTGGCAGGCACCTCGCCCGCGGTGATGATCGTCGCGTCGCGGAAGTCCGCGAACTTGACGGGTGCCACCATGCCAAATTTGCTGGCATCAGAGATTACGAAGCGTTTGGCCGTATGGCGCATCGAGATGCGCTTGACCTGTGCCTCCTCGATATCGGGCGCCGTGAAGCCCTGCTCGGCGGCAATGCCGTTAGAGCCCCAAAAGCCGCAGTTGAAGTTGTAGCGGTCTAGAGTTGCCAAGGCATCGGGGCCAACGAGCGCCTCGGTCTCGGGTTTGAGCTCGCCGCCCAGCACCACGGTACGCATACCGCGCAAAGCGAGATGCTGAGCATGGAGCACGGAATCAGTCACATAGGTGACCCCTTCGAGATGCGGAAGATGCTCGATGAGCCTGAGCGTCGTCGAACCCGAATCGATGTACACAAAGCTCTCGGGCTCTACCAGCGCCGCCGCACGGGCGCAGATACGTTCCTTGTCGTCGTTATGGAGATCGCTGCGCTCATTAAGCGTTAGGTCGCGCGTCACGTGCGCGCGCTCCAGACTTGTCGCGCCTCCGTGCACCTTGGCGATACGGTGTGCTCGGTCGAGCGTCTGCAGGTCGCGCCGAATGGTAGACGCCGTCACGCCCAGGGCTTCGGCAAGCTCCGGCACGGTAACCGAGCCGGTCTGCTGAACCATCGACACGATCGCGTTGAGCCTATCTTCCGCTAGCATCGCTTACTCCTCCTCGGGGTACACGACTCCCCAGTCGGCGCGTAGCTTGGTCATCAGCTCCATAACATCAGAAGCATAGCCCAGAAGCTCACGCTTAGAGTCGTCGCCGGCAACGGCCTTCTCAAGATCGGCCATCTCATAGCAAAGGGCGTAAGCCTCGGTGCCGGCGTGGACCTCCTCGCGGTGGCCGTCCGCAGTCCACACGATGGTCGCGTGATCGGCGCGCGGATATTCGTTGACCTCGATGTAGCACTTGTCAAAGCTGATGACCGAGCGCTTGGGTTGCTTGGAGTGAAGCGTAAGGCTCACGACGCCCAGCTGCTGCTCGGCATTGCGGCAGACGATGCCGCCCGCAACATCGACGCCAGTCTCGCAGGTGTTGCCTAGAGACACGACCTCGGCGGGCTGGCTCGCCATAAACAGGCGCATGACGGACAGGGCATACACACCAATATCGAGCATGGCACCGCCGGCAAGACTACGGTTGTAGAAGCGGTTAGTCAGGTCGCCGTACTCCTTGTAGCTACCAAAGTTGAGTTGAGCGAGGTTCATGCGGCCGAACTCGCCGGCATCCATGCGGCGACGCAGCTCTTGATACAAGGGCATGTGGAGCACCGTGGTAGCGTCCATAAGGACCACGTTGTGCTCGGCGGCAATGGCACGGGCCTCATCGAGTTCAGCGGAATTGAGGGTAATGGCCTTCTCGCAGAGCACGTGCTTGCCGGCTGCCAGGGCAGCGCGCAGATAGGTGATATGAGTGTTGTGCGGGGTGGTGATGTAGACGGCGTCGATGCCCGGATCGGCGTAAAGGTCCTCGACCGTGTCATAAACCTTCTCAACGCCATACTGCTCAGCAAAAGCCTGAGCCTTGGACAGCGTTCGGTTGGCAACGCCCGCGAGCTTGCGGCCGGCAAGGGCGAGAGACTGAGCCATCTGGTTGGCGATAACACCGCAACCGATCACAGCCCAACGAAGCTCGGGGGCCGTAAAGATATCGTCGGGGAACGGCTTGTCCTGGACCGAAGCGAACGCTGCTTTGGCGGCTGCCGCCGCGTCGAGCGGAGCCTGCTTGGAATCTGCCATTATGTGCCTCCTGTGTCATAGAACGCCTTGCTTTCTGACAGCTCTATATTCGCACAAACACGCGCGTCTGTGCGCGTTTGTGCGTATCTCACCGCTAAACGGTCATTATTGTCCCGAAAACGGCACATATATACGCGGTAGTGCGCAATAGAACGCAAGAGAACGCGCACAGACACGCAAGCATGCAATTTACAGAGCACGACGCGCGACCGATATTGGCTCTTAGGCGGATGAGAATCTATGCTTGATGCATCCAGTAGGTTGATCCCCGATACGTCTCAGGCCGAAGATTTGCACAGGAGATATCGGTCGAAAGGACCCTAGGAACGCCATGAAGATCGCCCTGCCCGCGAAGGACCTTCCCCAACGGCTAACCCACTCATTTGAACTGCATCCCATTTCTTGGACTTTGAAA